>CAZCVM010000256.1:0-4578 GCA_964501965.1 uncultured Leptospiraceae bacterium
CATACGCTCAAAGCGTACCTCACAAGTCATAATATCATCTATGTCATGCTCATAACTAACACTCGTTGCAGAATTGAGAACCCCGACTTTTAACTCGCCGTTTTTTCTAATATTCTTTATTTCGAGGAGTTTATGAACCTTATTTTCACTATCACGAACAAACCAAGCATCGCGCTTCCCCGGCCCGTAAAAAGTTGCGCGCCCCGCTGCCCGACTTATGAAACGAAAGTGAAATACCATTCTGTGCGGGCGGTACTCAATTTTATCTAGGATATAATTGTCTTTCCACTTCCGGTACATAGGGCGATAGTCTGTAAATTCAGTTTCATCCGACTGCGCGATGATAGAAACTGGAAGTAGTAAGCCGATAAGAAAAAAGAAGATTTTTTTTTGTGATTGATTTTTGTACCCGCACGGTTTTCTCTGCTTCCATATTGGAATTAAAAAATCAAAGAGAATGAAAAGAAAAATAAAAAATTCCTGAAATTAAATCTTTAATGCAAATTGTTGGTCATATTTTTAGTCAATGAAAAAAACAAATTGGTTTTTCCCTATTAAAATCGACTCTTTATCCAAGAAAATATTGATTCCTTTCTGGCCGCATCTGATTTCCTATCAAGGGCTAATCTGGATATTGTTCATTGGCCGGTATTTTGAAATAACCCAAATCAATTTTGAGGCCTGGCTTGCTATTGCTATTTTCAATACCAGCATAACTTTGTTTTTATTTATATCCACGCTTATTCCTTTAAGATCCAACCGCCGTTTTATTCAGGCCCAGCCTTATATATATTGGGCCAATTCTATTTTGACTTATATTCTTTTTTATGCTTTTTGCCTAAAAGGCCAGGAGCTGGTTTTGATACCGTTTATTTCATTGATTATTGTTTCCGCGTATTATTCGCCGCATACCACCAAGATCCGGTATTTGTATCTAACCTTGTTTCTGGGAATTTTTTTGCGTTACCTAATCTGGCCCCAATTGATCCAAAATAAATTTCTTTTGATACAGGAATGGATTTACCTGATCGCGATTTCTACTATTCCCATTTATGCCAGTGCCCTTGCTCTCAAAAGACAAAGAAACTTTGAATTGATCGAACGTTTATTGACCACCAATCGCAGATCTGTCCGCGAGCTCAATAAAATGCATCAGGAATTGGCCCAAAACCATGACCGAACCATCATCAAAAATAAGGATATGGAAAGAGATCTGGCCAAAGCAAAAAATATCCAACAACAATTGCTACCCAAAAAATTGCCCGCCGAATTTGAATCCAATATCGCGACCATCTACCGTCCTGCCAACCAGGTAGGAGGCGACTTTTTTGATATAAAGCTAAATTCGCGCGGCAATCTCATGGTTTTTATCGCGGATGTATTTGGTCATGGGGTACCAGCAGCATTGGTTGCTTCCATGACAAAGATTGTTTTGGACAATATCAAATGGCATGAACTAAAACCGTCTCAGGTCCTGGAAAAACTCAATCATGATCTATTCAATAAAACTGCAAGTTTGCTGATTTCTGCGTTCATCGTGGAAATCAGCTTCTCTGATCAAAAACTAACGTATGCCAATGCCGGACATTTGTATCCATTTCTCATTGGTGCTAAACGCAGTCAAATGTGCGAAGCCCAGGGTCCTTTGCTAGGCATTTTCGTGGAACCCTCTTTTGAAGAAAAACAGACCATGTTTATGTCTCAAGATAGTCTGCTTTTGTATACAGATGGTGCCACGGATATTCATGACAGCAGTAAAAATTCACTGGGCGAAGATATGTTTATCAAACTGGCTCAAAAAATGGAACGCGATTCGGTCAGTGACTGGCTGGCCAATATATACCGCGCGATTCATCTCTATTCGGGAGTCAATCAATTTGAGGATGATATTACTCTCATTGGGATTCAATTGTAACTGCCGGATTGACCAGGACGCGAAGCTTGCGAGGAACTACCTTTACACCAATATGGTCAAAAAATAAAACATCATCATCGTGCCGCAGCATTTCACCATCTACTTGCACAGAAAAAGGCGACCTTCCCTGTATTTCAATCTTCTTGGCCTGCAAATAATGCACTTTGTTTTTTCTGGTCAAAGATAGTATTTTTCCTTTGCCGGCAGACCGCGCAATGCGCAGCATATCCCAAAAGCTACCATGCTCAACCAGTGTAATGTCCATTAATCCGTCATTTAAGCTGGCCAGCGGCGCAAACTCCATACCGGATGACCAATAACGTATCTGACTAAAAAGCGCAACATCAAAGTTTGACTTATATTGATTCACAGCATCCTGAACACTCCAAAATTTTTTTGAGCTATGGCACACAGAACCATCTGTTTCCCATTGCAATTGGAGCTCGACAGGTAGCTGTTTGCTTTGAAAGGCCCGGTAAATCCCGGCCAAACCAGCCAGTGTTTGGCTTTTGCCGAACCATTTATAACGTTTATAAAACTGTGGCACGTATTGATTCACAAAACAGCCCAACCCTATATTGGCCTGTCCGGGCACATAAAATTGGAAATCATTCTTTGCTTGCAAAAGCAGCAAATCCATCTCCATTATTTTTTGCGCCAACAATGCCCGGATCAATACATCCGTTTCGCGCAATTTCAGATGCCGGACAATGTCATCTGAGGAACCTGCTCCAATCATTAAAAATGGTAAGGGATGCGGCCATTTTACTAGCTCATTAATCATTAAAGTCAATGTTGAATCTCCGCCCATGCCCGCCAATACATCATAGTCTTTGCTCTCAGCCAATCGGTTGGTCAACTCCAACAAATGCTTTTCATTTTCAGATGGAAAAAAAGTATGACTGATCTTAGCTTTTACCAATGCTGTACGCAAATTTTGAGCTTTTTTTTGTGACCGATTTCGGCCAGAACTGGGATTTAGAATAATTGCCAAATTCATAATTTCATTGCCCTTAGCACTAATTTGATTGACACTATAAAGATATACGCGCTCTATCCTTCAAGGAGAATATTATGCAAAAATCAAACTCGCTTTTTTTCTATAGTTTACCCATGGCAGCGGGCGGATTGATCAATATGCTAATGGGCAATTATCTAATGAAGTATGGTACGGATATATTGCTTGTAGCACCGGCTACAATGGGTTTGATTTTTTTTATTTCCCGTATTTGGGACGCAGTCAATGATCCGATTATTGGATTTTTGAGCGACAAAACATCATCACCAATGGGACGACGTTTGAGCTGGATCGCGGGCTCCGCGCTGCCCTTGGCTCTTTCATTTTATTTTTTATGGAATCCTCCGATCATGTCTGATACGTTGCTTCCCTGGTGGCTGGGATTTTTTACGATTTTAGTATTTACTTCATTGACTGGATTGTATGTACCGCATTATGCGCTGGGCGCGGATCTGGCTTCTAGCTATGAAAAAAAGAATCAAATTTTTGGTACACGGGCCATACTGGAAAACATTGGCACTTTTGCCGGCGTTTTTATGATTTTGTATCTGACCCAGAATGAAAAAAGTCCGCAAAGTATACAAACGGTGATGATCTTGATATCCTTATTCGCTATCGCAATGATCGTTCTTCTGATACTAAAAATTCAAGAACCAAAAAATGATTTCTTTTTAACAAAAAATATAAATACCGCGCAAGACAAATCTTCCGCTAATTCAGGTCATCAAAAAAATACCTTTGTAAATACTTTGCGTGGTATCAGCACTAATGGTCCGGCTTTGATTGTGCTGGCTACCGGTTTTTTCAGCCAACTGGGAGCTGCCGTGCTTTTGGCTTTGGTGCTGTACCATAGTCAATATATTATGAATGATAAGCAACTCGGCCCGTTAATCATTGGCATTTTCTTGTTATTTGCTACTTTGTTTATTCCTTTATGGATATTTCTCGGCAAGTACATTGAAAAAAAAATATTATGGCGCACGGGCTTGATTATTTTGAGCATAGGTTTTGCAATGACTTTTTTTATCGGTCCTAATGATAAAAATATTTTGTTCATTATTAGCGCAGTTTTGGGGGCCTTCGCCGGCATTAGCTTAATAGTACATCCTTCGATGCTGGCGGATACGATTCATTTTGCCCAATGGCGTACCGGTACAAAGCAGGAAGGCGCGTATTTTTCTATTTTTACTTTTGTCAACAAAAGCTCTATGGCTTTGGCAAATGTAGCCGTAGGCCTTACTTTACAATGGTCAGGTTTTTTACCAAACATTGCCCAATCATTGACAACTCAAAATTGGATCAAATTTGGTTATGCCTTTTTCCCGGCCACCGCGTTTGCCCTGGGCGCGCTGTTGCTAAGTTTTTATCCTTTGAATAAGCGGAAGAATGAAAGGATTTTGCGTTTTATTGATGAGAGAGGACGCTGATTGCTCGTTATTCTCTTTTTGGATACCATATAGAGATAAAACGAATCCTTTTAGCGGTTTTTTTTATGAGAAAGGTCTGTAACCCGATGCAGTTATTTAAAATCTCCTCTCCTTTAGCCAAAGATTTGTCAATTTTTTGAATAATTATATTCAAAAAATGATCAATCGCGTAAGCTAAAAGCCAAAAAACAGAAACCTTGCCATACCGCCTAGCATCC
>CAZCVM010000257.1:0-1820 GCA_964501965.1 uncultured Leptospiraceae bacterium
AATACTACTTCTGTTTTTGAGTTTGCCGCTCATCGTTATGAGCCAAACGAAAGTATACGATGTCCGCGTCGAACAGGCGCTGGTGCCCAATGACACGCTGAAGCTGACGATCATCGCCGAGAAGACCAGCGGGCCAGATTTTGAGATCAGCATCGCAGATTTCGGCCTCTACGTCGACACCGCTAATCTGGATATCGCGAACGCGCGTATTGCCAGCCCGACCTTCGACGCAGTGCTGCCCACCAGCCCCAGCGACCCATTGAACACCCCCGGCACCCAGTTTGCCGCAGGTGCTGACTACGTATACGTCGGCAAGCAGCCCTTTCTTGTCAACAGTGTGCGCCAACCAAACGCGATTACGATTACGGCTACTCCGACGGTCATTGAGGAGATATACATTCCGATCAAAAATCCCGCCGGCACGAACACGACCACCTGGCGGTTGGGGCCAATGGCGATCATCACTACCGACCAGCGAGATGGTAAGGCAATCGGCAACTTCATAAACCCAGCTCCTAACTTCGCGCTCGACAGTCCGTGCGATATTCAAGTGAGTGCCGAGGCAACGAATGACACGGTCTTGTTGGGCTGGTTCCCGAAAAAGAGCAAGCTGGAAACCAGCGTTACAGATGCGAATGGGCCTGTGAGCTTTATGTGGAGTAACGGCGCCACGACTGCGAGTACGATCGTTGAGCCGACTATGACGACCACGTATACCGTTACTGCAATGGATACCCTCGGCTGCCAGGATAGTGCCGCAGTTACTGTGTTGGTTGAAGACGTGCGTTGCGGTCGGCGTAATAACAAAGTGCTGGTGTGCAAGACGGGCTTCTTCTCGAACCAGCCTATGACGATATGTGTCAACAAATTCGCTGCGTTCATTCTGACACTCTTCGGTGCAGATATAGGGCCGTGCCCTGCAACGCCATCGCATAAGTCTGCGCCTGCAGAGCCCCAACCAGAAGAACTCGTTGAGCAGGCGACTGCCGACCAGCGCGTGAAACTGCTAGACCTTGAGTTTGCGGTTTTCCCAAACCCAACCGACGGTTTAGTGAACCTTGCCTGGAAATCTTTGGGCGAAACCTCTACTTGCTTTGTCGATGTTTACAGCACGACCGGGCAATTGGTGCTCAGCCAGCAACTGAGTTGCGTTCAAAGTGGCCAGACGGCTATCGATTTATCTGAAAACGCCAATGGCCTCTACATCGTGAATCTCACGCTGGAGTCTGGTGAGGTTGTTTCGAAAGAGCTATTGCTTACGAAGTAAGCGATTAACTAAGACGTGTAATTCAGAAAGCCCTGACCTACCCCCACAAACCTGTTCAATCGAAAGTAGAATAAACCCTTAACTTTAATGAACAGATGTAAAAGTCCGAATTCACCGAAAGCCAAATTATTGGTATCCACAAAGCCCACGAAAGTGGCGCAAAAGCTGCCGATCTGTGCCGTGAGCACGGTATTTCAACGGCCACGTTCTACAAATGGCGCTCGAAATATGGTGGCATGGAAGCTAGCGCACTCAAGCGATTGAAGGAGCTGGAAGCCAAAAACAGCCGCCTCAAACGCATGTACGCCGATTTGTCGTTGGTACACACGGCATTAAAAGACGTGGTCGAAAAAAAGCTTTGAGGCCTGTCGACAAACGCAAGATGGCGGCAGATTCACGATTATCTTGAGCAGAAGGGCATTCTCAGTAGGGTATCAGAGGCAGTCCGAAGTAGTGATCCAGTCAAACAAAGTGGCATTACTCTGTCCTTGAATAGCGATTACTTGAAAGGTGACCTTGTTCATTATTCATTGAAGGATGTTAAGTTGCGCCA
>CAZCVM010000257.1:1830-4567 GCA_964501965.1 uncultured Leptospiraceae bacterium
GTGGCGAGAGTCGAGTCTCACGGATTGGCAACACCGGTTACCGCTGGTAGAAGCTTTAGAGCAGTTCGAATTTAGAGTCGTAGACCCCAACCCAAAAGATGTCGCAGCTAAAATTGCACGTGAAATTGGCCAAGACATCTGCTTTGCCTCATTCGACAAGTTTGGTCAGCGAATGCATTCAGCCATCACAAATACCCCCAAAGAAACACGTCAATACCTTAAAATAATTGGCAGCGATGAGTTGCTGTACGAAATCGACCTGAAGAATGCGCAACCCCTATTGTAAGCCGCTCTGGCGGAAATTGACTTTCAGCTACTACCTGACAGAATCACGGATAATTTTGACTCGTCACATTTTAATGCAATTGCTACCTACCAACAGAACATCGATGCTACGGACATCCAGCTTTTTCGTCAGATAGCCGAAAGCGGAAAGCTTTACAAAGAAATTGGAAGTCTATTTCCAGATGAGCTGGGTGTGACTACTCGGGATATTGGTAAATCCAGATTAATCAAACATTTCCTATTTGCGTGGTGGCACGACAAGATATTGACAATAAAGAAAGACAGGGGTCAGACAATGCTTATGATGCAGGAGAATTACCCGACTCTAACTAAATGTGTCCGTGCTATCAAAATGAGAAAAGACCGTATCGATAGGCTTTGCAGCGTACTACAAAGACTTGAAGCTCATCTCATCTTAGACTTAACCTGCCTGCCCTTGGTGCAAACTGGTAAACCACTTGCCACAATCCATGACAGCATTATTTTCCGAGAGTCAGATAAGGAAATAGTTGAAAATCAGATCTATAACGCGTTTGAGAGTTTGGGGGTAGGTATCCGACCAGAACTACACATCAATCCACTTGCTGCTGAATCTGAGGCTCTTTCTTTGGTAGCTGCGTGATGAAATGCTCTCTGAGAATCATGGTCAGCATTTTCTGTAAAAACTTAAAATCTAGCAACTTAGACTTCCGATTCAAATTAAAACTGAATTGGGGAGTGCTTTGCAAGTGTAGTTATAGCCTGATCTATTTCGGGCTGGAGTTGTTCAAGCTGTCTCCAAAAGACTTCGCCATGATTCGGTATGAGTAAGTGCAGCAATTCATGCAGAATGACGTAGTCAATGCAGATTTGGGGCAGCATCACTAGGTACGGAGTTAGCATGATTTTCCCGCCTTTCGAGCAACTTCCCCAACGGTATGCCATTGTTTTCAGCGCAACTGTGGGGCTCACTACATCATTGAAGATGTCGTGTTGAGCCTTCAGTTGTTCAACTCGTGGTAAGATCAAGTCAACAGCTCGTCCATAATAGAATGACGTTAAAAGTGATTTCAATGCGTCCGACTCTTCTGCCAAACCATCCACCTCCAATAGCTTACCACTCAATTGAATAGCTTGAACTTCATTTGATTCGTTAACGGACAGTTTATATTGCCTGCCAGCCACAAAATAGGTCTCACCAGACACACCACGCCGCTTTGATGGGTATGGACGCAGTGCTTCGAAGTATTCAATTTGCCGGAACAACCAACTATAACGTCGCTCAAAGTAATCCTGCAATTGCGGCTTGGTGATTTCAGCTGGTGCTTTGAGAGTCACTTCTAAGTCGGGTGATACGCGTAGCTCAATTGTACTCCGCTCTGAGCGCACCAGTCTGACAGCTAATTGCTTTCGCCTTGTGTGCAGAACGCCTTCATTCTCTTCATATAAAGCGGAAATGAAGGCTGGAAATGTAGTGGGCTCCATTCGAGTCAATCAGTTGGACAGGTATTGCTCTCTCGCTATCGAAACGATGTCATTGGCAATCCCATCAACGTTGTCCAATACCTTAGAATCAAAGTCCAGCTGCTTATGCCACTCAAAAAGACTTTCCAATACCAAGCGTTTCACTTGATTGATGCCATTCGGGCTATTTACCCAATCAACAACCGATTCAGCTTTGATTTGCTCAGCAATTTGTATGGCAAACTCCGCCAACCCTTGCTGCACATTTTCAGATGAGTTAGCATAGCTGCCATACACCTCCTCTTGCGAAAGAATGCCATACAAAGCAAGTGGTAACTTCTTGCCCTGTAGCACTTTGGGCACATTCTGTCGATTCTCTGAGGTCACTTTCTCGCGAATTTTCTCCATCCGCTGCAGGAATAGATTTTCATCGATCCTGCGCTGATAGAACTCATCGCGAGCTTCCTCCAGCATCTGCTTCAGTGACCGATAGAAAGCAGGATCAGTGTTGAATCGCTCGCTAATGACGCGGTCTACCCTACTGGCGATACTTTGTGCGATTGATCGTGGGCTGCCTCCAGTAGCTTCTTGGACGGCTTTGTCAAAATTCTCGCTGTCGAAGATATTTACTTCAGGGGTGATAATCTCGCGTTCTTCAGCATCCACATGGTTTTCCAGCACTTTCCGCAATCTGCGTACAAACGCTTTTTCTTCTTCGCGTGAGCCGTCTTCGAGCTTAAAACTACTTCTTAATTGCAGGTAGAACTTCAGTTTGCTTTGATACTCATTCTGCTTGTACTCTGAAGTCTCTAGGCGATAACGTCGGTTGGATTTCGCAAGCTCAAGCAGACTGTAAAAGCGCCTGAGCCGCTCAAAAAATGTAACCCGAATCTCAATGTCGTGGTGCAGCGCCAAGAGCATCGCTTCCTTGTCTTGTTTGTTTTCAACACCGTTGAATACGTCTTCCAGTTGTGATAAAGCGGCGGGCAGCTTTTGTATTTCTGTCCAC
>CAZCVM010000258.1:0-4561 GCA_964501965.1 uncultured Leptospiraceae bacterium
TACCATTGTTTTTGATCCAATGTTATTGATCCAGTTTATTGAAGTCTTTGGAAATCTTTTTGAAAAATTTGTCTTTGGCCGCGTTTTCATTGGCTAAAAATGCCTGGTAGAGCTTTTTATTGCCATGACGAATATTGAGAGATTTGTACAAATTGCCCATCTGGTAGACTGTTTTGCCGGCCATATCGCCGAGTTTGTAAGCAGCGCATAAACATAGCAATTGTTCTTCTTTGGATTTGGCTCTTTGAGTCATATCCTGCCAATCCTGGGCTGATTTTATTTTATTGTCATTGGTTAGCATTTGTAAGAAAGCCTGATAGGCATAAATATTTATCAGGTGCGAACTGGATTCGACCCCTGGTTCAGCCGTTTTTCTGTGCCAATAGGGCAAATAAGAAAACACCAGGTAGGCCAATTCATGAAAATTGTCTTTTAAGCTTTTTTCTATATTCAAAATCAATATCTCTTGAAAATCATATATATCTTTTTGTATAGTTTTTTCTGCAATAGCAAAAATTTTGGCCTGGGTTTCGCTGCTCAATCTTTTTTTCTGTGCAAAATTTTCTAACTCTGTTCGATCAATATGGCCTTGGTTTATATTGTTCAAAATTTCTTTTTGCAGCAAAACCGTAGCCTGCTCAGGCAAAAATAGAGAATTTTTTGCATCATTGCTTATTTGGCGCAGTTCTCTGGCCAAAGTTTCATGGTATTCTTCCATATCTTGTTCCCATCGGGGGAACAACTGACTTCCTTTTTCATTTTCTATGTCTGGAAAACTGTCATCCTCATTGGTTATCTCATCATTTAGATTGTTCTTATCAATTTGATCTTTTTTTTCTTGTTTATCATCCGTTGTGCTGTTATAATTTTTAGCCAATTTTTTTGCGAATTCATTAGACGCGGCAAAAGCTATTTGAAACAATGGGACTTCCGCTATGCCGATTTTGATATCTTTGACAACTTTACCATGCATTTCCAAAGAAGCTTTGGCAATCATTAATGCCATTTTGTCTTCATAGGTGGGGTCGCTATTCAATTGTTTTTCTATCACGTTTCTAGCATTCGCTACATAGCGCGCGTTGACCAATTTGGGGACAATGAATTGAGCACTGTCCTGAGCCATTTTTTGTTTGAATATCTTTTGCTTGAGGCCGTGGCTTTTTTTTTCCAATTTATATCTTTTGGCCCAATGACCCAAAAGCGGTAAATTGAAAATGAGATCCTGGTAGTTGGGATCATCCGAGATCAATTTGACTAGGCGCATACTGTACTTTACCGCATCTTTTTGTTTCATATTTTTCAGATCATTGGCCAATTGCTCGTCTCTTTGCTTGATGCTGACAATTGGCGCGCGTGATATACTTTGGTTTGTTTTTTTTCTTTTGGTTTTACGGCCCATATATTACCTCGAATTGGAATTTATTTTTTATGATTGCTTGTATTGTTGTATTTATTTTTGCAAATGTATTAATTCAAAAAATTCAGCCCTGGTTTCCGGGCAGTCATGCAATTCACCATAAACTGCACTGGTGACCATTGCCGAGTTTTGTTTTTCCACGCCGCGCATCATGGAACAAAGGTGTTTTGCTTCCATCACCACACCAATGCCCACTGGGTCAAGAATTTCCTGCAAAGTCTGGGCTATCTGGGTCGTCAGTCTTTCCTGGACTTGCAGCCGCCTGGCAAACATATCTACAATGCGGGGAATCTTGGATAAACCAATGATTTTATTGCGTGGAATATAACCTACATGGCATTTACCGAAAAAAGGCAGCAAATGGTGTTCGCACATAGAATACATTTCAATATCCTTGACAATAATCATATTGTTGTTTTCTTCATCATGGAACACAGCTCCATTGAGTACTTCATCCAGGTTTTGGTTGTAACCGGAAGTGATGTATTGCCAGGCTTTGGCTACTCGTTGGGGAGTTTTAATAAGACCTTCCCGGTTTGGATTTTCTCCAATTTCTAATAATATGTCAGTGATTGCTTTTTCCATAGCCATTGGAATTGGTTCCCTTCTGGAAGAATAAAATCAATGGATTGTTCTGAACAAAGTTTTTGAACCATTGACTCAATGGCAACCATATTATTGTCAGCAATCAATTTCTGGCGTTTTTCCTGTCACAAGATTTAAGTAAGGATCAAAGTTATCCACAATGTTATCAACATCTAAGGGATTAAAAAATGATATTACAAAGGAATTTTTGTGGATAAGTGCATCTTTTGCCTCATTTGGGCCATTTTTTGCGGAGCCATTCCTATTGGGCAATTTTTTTATAGCAGAATGCGACCGTAAATCAGACAATCGGTTTTTTTACTGCATGCCAGGCAATTTTTTTTGTTGCCTGGGCATGGAAAAAACTGGCTTGGCCAATGAACCACGAATCGGCAAACGTAAATCTCCCTGGGCATTTAGAAATCCCATACTCTGAAGCAAGCTTTTTTCTGTGGCCAGTTCTGTCCAAATAGGGGATTTGCGGGAAATATTTATATCCAAAAATAATCGAGATAGGCCCATTTTTTCTTGTTGAATGTCGATATAACCGGTGATACTGGCAATTATTTCTTTGCCATTTACGGAGCCTTTTTCGATAGAAAAACGCTTTTTGGCCAATTTGCCGTTTATCTGAATTTGGGAAAAATGCAAAGTCTTGGGTATTTTTTCTCCTAAAATGGACACAAATGCTTGCGCTTGCTGATTGTTTTGCAAAAGCTTTATAATATCTGAAAAATCCAATTGATTGGCTTGTATTTGAATGGAACCACTTGTTTGGGACATAGATTTGTTCAAGGAATCAAATTCCAGGTGCATTGTCAGGTTTGTTCGCACAAAAATATGATCTTGCTGGATTCGCAATCCTGGAATATGGAATTGGATATGCCCGGTCTGATTCCAGATCAACGAAGGCGAGATAACTGCCTTGAAATCAAACATGTCAGCTTCCATGCGCGAAGCGGCTGTGCTAGGTTTGAAGGACATTTGCTCGGCCTGAAAAATAATGGGAAAATGGAAGGCAAACTTTTGGGTTTGGACATTCCATCCGGCCTGGCTGGCATATTTATGGACAAAGAATAATGCTGTTTGATTGTAAGGAAACAACCAGAATAGAAAGATTAGAAAAAAAACCAGGGACAGCAAAGTCCATCGTATGGATATTTTTTGGATTATAGTCGAAAAACCTGCTGCCATAACTTTGGCTTGCTGCCAGATTTTTGATCCAATATGCCCGCTTTGATTTGCCGTTTGTGTTTCTTCCATAATAATAAATTATAAATAATCCATAATAATAAATATGCTATGAGAATATAATGTAGTAGTCATCGCGTTATTGAATATCAAATGGCAGCGTCGCCCCGTTCGCCGGTGCGGATCCGGATACATTCGTCAATGGTGGTCACAATGATTTTTCCGTCTCCGACTGTATCAGTGTTCGCACTTTTCATAATCGCTTCCACGCTTTTCTCCACAAAAGCATCCGACAAAAATATTTCCAATTTCAATTTGTGGTGCAGATTTACATCGTATTCATGTCCATGGTATACCTGTTTATAGCCTTTTTGCTGTCCATAACCCTGGACATCGCTGACAGTCAAACCATTGATTCCGGCTTCTGCCAGGGCATTTTTTACGTCATTGAGTTTGTGTGGCTGTATGATGGCTGTGACTAATTTCATTTTCTTACCCTTTTATTATCTTTTATGCTTTTTTCTTTTTATTGCTTTCGCACGATCATTTCAATTTTGTTGTCATGATTTGTAAAAAACAATATTTATCACAATATTCATCTCGCATATTTTTGAGCCAAGGTTATCTAGCCATATTGAGAAGTATATTAATTTTTTTGATTTGTTTTATATCTATTTTGTTCGCGGTGTGATAACGGATTAAAAAAATAAATTTGACATTTCATCGATAATTACACACAATAGCAACATAAATGGCAAATTTGCGTAACATTTCACGCAATCGCTTTCACAAATTGTTTTAATTATTAATTATAGGAGATAAAAATGTTAAGCTACCAGATATTGCCGAAAGTTTTTGAATATGCATTCAATTCTTATGGATCCAATGTTTGCATGAGATGGACAGAAAACGAAACATTGCAGGAGTTGACTTATGAGCAGGTCAACCAAAAAAGTCATGAGATTGGCGTGGGTCTTATATCTCTTGGCTTATCCAAATCAGATCATATTGCTCTGGTAGCTGATGTATCTCCGTGGTGGACAATCTGCAATATGGCCATCCAGCGCATGGGTGCTGTAGATGTGCCCCGTGCGAGTGATTCTCCTGCTGACGAGCTAAGTTATATATTAGAACATGCGGGAATACGAATTGCTATCATTAAAAACATAGAACAAATCGAAAAAATTCAAAAAGGCAAATTTGCAGCAAAAATAGAATATTTTGTGATTTTGGAAGACTTGCCAGAGAAAAATGGCAAGGGCAAGAACGCAAAGAAAAAAAATATTGTTGCATTATCCGATTTGGCTCAAAAGGGCCGAGATTTGATCCAAAGCAATGCCAAAGAAGCAAAACTTTGGCACGAATACC
>CAZCVM010000259.1:0-4557 GCA_964501965.1 uncultured Leptospiraceae bacterium
TTTTTTTACTATCACGGGTATGCGGCAAATATTTATGAAAAAAACATGGGAAAACATAGTTATTTAAAACATAGTTATTTAAAAATCCTAAAAAGGAAAAATTCCCGTATATATTTTGCTTGCAGGCACAATATTAAATATAAAAACAGTTCAGATAAATGCCGATAGAAACAATAGCAAAGGATTGGATTGAGATGGGCACACAGCAACAAAGCCATGATCAATGGCAGCAAAATACAGAATTGCGCGACGACCCACACCGGCCCAATTGGGCAGAATTGGAAAAAATGGGTCAGATATATTCGGATTCTGCTATAGCTATTCCCATGGAAGCCATTATCAAGGAAGATTTGCTTAGAGCAGGCATTGCATTCAGTTCGGACGCGCTCAAAATTGCTTCCGGTTTCAAGCCCAAAGCGTATTTTATCTTTTCTTTTGACCTCACGCCTATCTCGGAGATGAAACAGCAAGAAAACCTGCATAGTCCAGAAGAAATTCGTATCAGCAATGGCCCATTTGACCTAGAACCTACTATTATATCCGTTCGAAACAGCGGCAAATCTCCCTATTTGATCGATTTGCAAGACGGCCAATTGGCATTATTCCTGGAAAACAAATATTTGGCCAATATTGAGCTACCGCGCACACCGGCCTATTATAATAAAAAATTGAAAAACGGTAAACCTCTGCCGGAAGTAACTCCCACAATAGAATGGGGCTATTTGATCTATTTGACGATTTTTCGGCTCTGCCAATATTGGGGCAAGGAAGAAGAATGCTTATTTTGCGACATCAATGAAAACTACCGGCAGCAAAAAAGCTCTGGCCGGCCATACCATGCAACCAAATCCGTAGACGAAATCATCGAAGCTTTGGACATTCTCACCAAAAAAGAAAACAATACCAGAGCTTACACCATCACCGGTGGCAGTATTACATCCACTTTGCAGGGCAAAGACGAAGCTCAGTTTTATCTGCCCATTGCTCAAGCTATTGAAGAGAAATATCCGAAAAAATGGATCAGCAAAATTGTTCTTCAAGCATTGCCCAAAAGTGACCTGGCTGCTTTCCAGCAAACCGGCATACAAATCTATCATCCCAATTTTGAAGTCTGGGACAAAAAATTGTTTTCCGCACTATGCCCTGGCAAGGAACGTTATGTGGGACGCGAATTGTGGCATGAACGTATATTGGACTCTGCCGAAATATTTGGCACGCAAAATGTGATCCCCAATTTTGTGGCGGGCATTGAAATGGCCAGACCTTATGGATTTGACTCGCCGGAACAAGCTGTCAAGTCCACCCGTGAAGGTCTGGAATTTTTTATGAGCCGAGGCATTGCGCCGCGTTATACGGTATGGTGTCCAGAGCCATTGAGCATGCTCAATGCGCACAATTATGGCGCACCACTGGAATACCATGTGCGTCTCATGCAGGCATGGCGCGACACCCATGAAAAATACAATTTGCCCGTGCCTCCAGGTTATGGCAATCCTGGCAAAGGGCAAGCGGTTTTCTCTGTTTCAGGATTCATGGACATTATTAGGAAAAACACGTGAAATTGACAAAAAAACATATCAGCCGATTGACTCGAATGATCCGACGTTTGATCAAACGGAGAACAGAAATACGGTTCCATGTTTTTGAGCTCAATGATCTTACTATAAAAAAGATAGAAATCCTGGCCAAAGAAATATCCTTTCTTTATGGACGCAAGGAACTGCATGAACTGATGGCTGTTTGCATCAAAGAATGCGCTGAAAATGGATTGAAAGCCAATGTAAAAAGGATTTTTTTCCGCAAAATTGGCCTTAATATTCAAAATGAAAATGAATACATCCAGGGTATCCGTCAATTTCGGGAAAACCTGAAACCAGAAAGAATAACCAATTTTTTACCGGAAGCAAAACAGCAAGGATATTTTGTCCATATTACATTGACCCATAGCGCGGAGGGCATCCAAATACTCATAGCTAACAACAATGTTCCCTCTATTGTGGAACAAAAAAGAATGCTCGAAAAATTTAACAACGCGATCAATTGCAAAACCTTTACCAATTTTATCAGCAAAGAAATTGATTATACCGAGGGAGCAGGGCTCGGCCTGGCATTGGTTATTACTATACTAAAAAAAATGCCCCACTTGAAAGGCCATTTATCGTTGTACCATGACAAAAAATTTATGTACGCGAATATTTTTTTTCCATTGAAAGAAACAGAGAAAGAAACAGACAAAAACGCGAAAGATTTCGATCAAAAATACAATCTGATCGCGCATTTTTAATTTTATTTCCTAATAATACCATTTTTCATTAAATCCTAACATATCCTCATACAATCCTAATCAGATGATGCCCCAATGGGCACAACGAAAAGGGAAACTTGCGCGCGCATGAAATTTAAACGCAATTCTGTATTTGATGCTATTTTCTTATCTGATATACACTTCTTGGTAGATAGCAAAAAAATCAAAAAAGACCATAAAGAATTGCAGCAAACGCTAGATTTTTTTATAAAAAAAAATATATACTTTGAAAATATTTTTTTAGTGGGAGACATTGTGGAAAATTGGTACATATCCGCGTTGCGGTATATGCGCAAACACAAAAATAGCAAAAAAAAATTGATTCATTTTTTTGATTTTTTTGATAAAATCGCGACCAATGACGCGCAAAAAATTTTTATTATTGGTAACCATGACACAACGCGTTACAACCAAAAACTCAACAAACGCCTGGAAAATTTTCTGGTGCGGCGCAATTGGCAAATTATGGAACGTTTTGAAAACCATGATATGGTGATCGCGCATGGCCACCAGGGACAATACGGCAAGATACGCTGGTTTTTCAATATTTTGCTGCTTCGTTTTTTGTACAATATTCCCAAACTCTGGCAGGTTTTGGAATATGTTTACGGCAAGTATTTGGACTTTGATAAAAATTTAAGTATAGAAAAAATGATTCAGTATTATTCACGCTTGACAAAAAAAATCAAGCAGAACAATAAAATTTTGATCATGGGCCATACACACCGGTTCACCTGTTTGGAACAATTGCGCGTCATCAACACTGGTGACTGGCTCGAATCCCATACGCTGGTTGTACGAAAAAAAAAGACTTTGTACGGTTTGAAATATCTCGGCAAAATAGACAATAAGGTTTCCTTTCGCAAAGAATTTGAATTGAAAATTCACAAGAGAAAATAAATACAGTATAGGAGATACAATGAAAGTAGCAATTTTTACGGACACTTTTTTACCAAAAATCGACGGCATATCCATTTCTACCCGGACATTTTGTTCGCAATTGGGGAAAAGAGGTCACAAATTTTTGATTGTCTGTCCTCAATATGGCGAAGGCGATTTTGACGCTATCGAAGAGCACACGCAAATATTGCGCCTGAAAAATTTTCCTTTGCCTTCCTATCCTGATGTCAAAGTCGTCCTGCCGCAAAAGAAAAAAATTATGGAAGCTATCAAACAATTTGAACCTGATTTAATACATATTCAAACACCTGGATTGATAGCCAAATATAGTTTGAAAATTGCAAAAAAAATGGATATTCCGGTGATCGGAACATACCATACATTGATGTCAGAAATGGCAGAATATGTTTCTTTGTACAGACTTTTGAAGCTGGATAAGGTACGGTCTTTGCTCAAAAAGAAAGCTAAACAACCGGAGCATATCAAGGACAAAAAAATCAAAAAGACATTGGCTAACGCGGCTACAGACAAAAAGATCAAAAAGAAAAAGATTACCAAAAAAATCATTGCCAGGCTTACGAACCGGATTTACAATAAATGCAATATTATTATCACGCCCACGCAAATCATCCGGCATGATTTAATAAAGCAGGGTATCACCAATCCGATCCAGGTTATTTCCAATGGCATAGATTTATCGTTATACAATGCTCAAATAAAAACACTGAATATTCAGATGCCCAAGATCATCCATGCGGGCCGGATTAGTTTTGAAAAAAATGTTTCAGTGGTACTCAAAGCTTTCCAGCTTATTGCTGAACAAATACCTGCCGCGTCCTTTGCGATTGTTGGTGACGGACCAGCTCTCAAATCTATTAAAAAAGAAATCCGCGAATGTGGCCTTGAAAAGAAGATAGAAACTCCCGGATTTGTGCCGCATGAAAAATTGATCCGCCAATACCAGGATTTCGATCTTTTTGTCACTGCTTCCACTATGGAAACACAGGGATTGGTTGTTTTGGAAGCTATGGCAAGCGGCCTGCCCTGTATCGGCGTGGACGCTTTTGCTTTGCCAGAGCTTATCCAAAATGATTTCAACGGCTACATTGCGCCGCCTTTCAAGGCCCAAAAGATTGCTCAATTGGCTGTTAAGGTACTAACCGATGAAACCCATTATTCAGAGCTTTCGCGCAATGCTTTCAAAACAGCACAAAGCCATGATCTGCCCATATCTGTATCCAAGCTGGAAAGTATATACAATCAATTTTGATCATTGGCAGTACGGTAAATTTGTACTGAGCTTGATCCATCGCGCGTAGTCAAAATCAACCAATCCGTACCCGCGTCATTGA
>CAZCVM010000260.1:0-4534 GCA_964501965.1 uncultured Leptospiraceae bacterium
TCGGAAAATGTCTGCGTTCGCTTATATCACGCTCAATATTTCTTTCTTAGCGTCCACTGCGCCTCTGTGATGGAATTTTTCGGCTGGTTTAAATAACTATGCAGCATTTTTGGGCTTTGAAATAGATTCCGGTTTAAATAACTATGTAGCTCGATTCATAGTGGGATATGGTTTTAAATAACTAATAGCATGGTTTTCCTCCATGGAAAGGTTTTAAATAACTAATTATTGGAAAAGAAAGCCCAGGCTTCGGGTATGGGCACTGAATCGAGGTTTGCCGGCAAAAAAAACTGGTTGGTAAAGCAGGGCCAGCAAATGGTTTTGATAAATCAGAAGAGGAGTATAGGGGCGCAAGTGCGCGGGTACATTATTGCGGACAATGGATTTTACGGAAACAGCCTGTTCTTGATTATCTTTGTCATGGATAAAAAAAGAAAAATTTTGCCATTTACCGTGATCCTGGCCATAGTTTTCCACGCGCATATCAGAGAAATGAAAATCTTCAGGAAATTGTTTCAGCACAAGTGTTATTTCTCGGGTTTGGTATATCTGCCTGAGGCGTGTTTGTAAAAACGCATTTTTTTTAATGTCGAGAGTAAAGGTCATTGTTAGATGGTTGTTTTTTTTTGCGAAGATTTTTTTCCAAGAGCAGGTATCTTTTATATTTGAATGAGATTTTGATGATTCAATAATATTTTGTGTTAAAAAAAGATCAGTTTGGTGATGTTGTTTGTTCTTATTGCGCAAAATGATGAACCAGCTTTTGTCAGGGTTTTCCCTGCTGGTCATTTGTATTAGGTGAATAACGGCATTCTTGTCCTGCCACAAAATATGATTGCGAGTTAGATGGTATTTGTCCCATTTGTCCCATGAAAAATTTTTTGGAATGCTATTTTTTGCCGGCAAAAAATTCTGAATTCTGCGTAGCTGGATAGTCCATTGCTGCCACAAATGGCGCATATTTTTTTGGGTTGGGAATGGATACGATATTTTACTCATTAAAAAAAACCACAACTCTTTTTGTCTGGCTACAGATTGATCCGCCAAACATAGGGCCGGCACAATGATACAATCTGGGCATTTGAGCCAATCAACTCGGCATTGCGATAACCATTTTTGAAGCCATTCATTATGGATTTCTTTTTGCTGTATCAAAATTTCTTGTAACCACGCTAGATTAGAACCAATCTGCGGCATAACATGCAATAAATCTTCGGCAATGGGCCGGATTTTATTCCTCAGATATTGCCTATCTTGATTGGAAGGGTCTTCTATATATGGAATGTCAGTAAAGTTCAGATATTGCACAATGTTTTGTTTGGGAATATAGAGCAAAGGACGCCATAATCCTTGATCCCATTCACGCATGGCAATGAGTCCATTGGGGCCGGTTCCCTGGCCAAGGCGCATCAATATGGTTTCTATTTGATCGTTTAGGTGATGGCCCAATGCCAGACATTGCGCCTGATATTGCTTTTTAATTTTTTTCAAAAAATCATAACGCAACCGCCTGGCAGCCATTTCATCGGATTCTGCGGGATTTTTGTTTTCCGGTACATGCAGTTGCGTTGTATGCAAAGGAATTTGCCAGTCATTGCATAAGGACGAACAAAAATTTTGATCCTGGCTGTCATTGCTGCGCAAATTGTGTTGCGCGTGCGCGGCTATGAGAATTTTTCCAGGATTTTTGCCAGACAAAAGAAAAAGCTGACGCAAAAGATGCAACAAAAATACAGAATCCGCGCCGCCAGACAAGGCAACAACAATCATACTTTCGTCTGAATAACAATGATGAAGCGCACTGTTATCACCTGAGGTGTGGGTGGTCGTTTTTTGAGGCGCGATGGACTGTTTGATTTGTTTCAATATTGATTGAAACCATTTTTCGATCTGATTCTTGTTCATTTGGTTTGTGGATTTTTATGGTTGTTTCATTTTTTTCAATTGATTCAACAATAGTTTTCCTTTATTCAATGATTGCAAAGAAAAAACGAGAGCCTCGCTCATGCCTTGATACAATTTTTCTGTGGTCACCGCATTTGCTGTCAAAGGATCATTTTTTTGTTCTTCAGATAGATGCTCTTTGGAACCGGACAAAACTGGTTGGATAGCTCTTTGCATGACCGGACTCAATACTTCAGAGCTTTTTTGGTATTCGTTGATTTTTGAATCTAAGTCATCTAGTTCTTGCAGTTTGCGCCGAACACGGCTGTCCATTTGGCTTTTAGGATATTTTTGGTATTTTGCTAATCTTTGGATTTCCTGTGCTGTTTCTTGTCCTTGAGCCAAAATTGTTAATAATGGCGGTATAGTTTCCAAAAGGTCTGTCAGCTCAAGCAAAAAATTTTCAAACTGATTTTGTTCTGATGGCTGTTGTTTTTGTTGTGATTGGCTGCATATAAAAATAAAATTCTGTAAAAAAGGGTGTTCCTTTTTTGCAGAATTTTTTGGTTCAGGCAGCGGACCATAGGTGGATCCTTCCAGTGGCAAGCCATGACCAGCGCAGTTTATTACCGGGCTGGGAGCTTTGTTTATTTCTTGATCAAACCATTTTTTGAAATAGTGCAGTTTGTGATTGGTTTGCACTGTGGAACCGTTGTTGGCTGCAAATGTCAACGGTGGAAGAGCAGTGAGTTGGTGATGCAAAAAATTTTCTCTTGATTGGGTACGGTGGGATTGGCTATATCGAATTTCGTCCAGAATGGTGCCGGATGCGTGTGCCCGTTTATGAGCAAAAGCCATATCCTGGCCCACTAAAAATATATGATCAAATCCGCATTGACACAAAAAATCAAAAGCATTGGTAGAAACAGAACCTCCATGCTTGAGTACTCCTAAAGTACCGATAAATTTTTCTAACCAGATATTGTAACTAAAGGGCGAAGAAAAGAAAAATATCGGTCCCGGCCAATGACGTAAACTGGCTGGATGCGTGGTTGGTTCTGCTGCCAGGGGAATGTGTGCCGGGTTGTTTACCAGGTACAATGCATTGATAAACTGGGCATCCACAGTAAAAACAATATCCGGTTGGATATTGTAGTCCAATAGAGGTTTCAATGCGGTATCCACGGCAGCGATAAAAACAGAATTTTGTATTTTTTGCAATGAACTCAATTGTTCATTGAGAGTGGGGCCGCCGCCCACTAAAATTGCGTCCAATCCTTTGGCCGGATTTGTTTTTGTTTGTGGCAAAATATTTTTCATTTTTGATGATGTGAATAATAATGGCAGGTTTTGTGAAAAATTGTGCAGCCACAACTGGTCAAAGCGGCTGAGAGTCGCGGTATTGATATCTTTGTGACTCACCAGACCCTGGATTTCTTTCCATAAGGATTCATAGTATTCTGGGAAAAGGTCACGCGAGGCTCTATGCAAAAATATCTGGCAATGCGATGTTGGCAGGTCCTGGATGGTTTTTTCCAAATCAGAAGAATCAGGCTGAACTAAAAGCTGACAGCAACGGGCAATATCGGCTGGACACAAATCCGCTATTTGGATTTCTTTTTCTATGATTAAAATGGGACAGGATTGAGGTATGTGTTCAACCAGCTCTGAAACATGGTAACCCGCAGCTAAGCCCAAAATGATAATGGAGGATATGTCTTGAATATTTATTTTTGCCAGGAAATTTTGGACCTGGTCTTTGGCTTCTTTGTATGGATCAATCCGCGAATGCAGATAAACTTTTTTCTGGTCT
Source organism: uncultured Leptospiraceae bacterium (assembly GCA_964501965.1). Taxonomy (GTDB): domain Bacteria; phylum Spirochaetota; class DYNZ01; order DYNZ01; family DYNZ01; genus CAZCVM01. Next base: position 3,698 of record CAZCVM010000260.1, read on the forward strand.
TTTTGAGCAATAAGGGTCTGTCCCCTTTTTTTTGCGTCTACTAGGCTGTAATGCAGCATATTTGGTACCATTCTCCGGCTTTTTATTTGAGAAAAAGTTGTATGGTAATATCATTGTCTTGTATATTTGTCAAGGTTGTTCCAGGTTTTGGTAATTGACGAAATACTTGCCCATTGCCGATCAATTCAAATTGTCCGGGAAAAAACTGTTGATACAAATGTATCAACAGTAAGCTATCCCTTTTGGATAGACCGGAAAAATCTGCCAATATGTCTGGACGGAAACGGCGGCTGATATTTTGGACGCGCGGTTGTATTTTGGCCAATTCATGGGACGGAATGTAGTCGATAAGTCGAAACTGGTGAATGAGTTTTTCAGTGATGCGCCGGAATAGGGGTGCAGCAATTTTTCCGCCCCAGTATGTTCCTTGCGGTTCATCGATTACGACAAGCATCGCATAGATAGGTCTTTCATAAGGGAAAAAACCTAAAAATGACGCGATAAATTTTCCTTTTTGGTAGCCCTGGCCGGGGATGGATTTGATAGCTGTGCCGGTTTTGCCGGCGATTTTGAGATTGGCTGGGACTGCAAGCACTGCTGTGCCTCCTGGTAAAGTCACTTGGTGCAAAAGCGTCATTAATTCTTGCGATGTTTTTTGGGAAATGACACGCCGGATTCTTTGAGGACGAAAGGAACGGATCGTAGCACCATCGCTTCCTTCGATAGAATCAATAAGGTATGGTTTCATTAGCCAGCCGCCATTGGCAATGGCGGATGCGGCCCGGATGATTTGCAATCCGGTCAAGGATATTTCATATCCTATGGACAGGGAATATT
>CAZCVM010000261.1:0-4524 GCA_964501965.1 uncultured Leptospiraceae bacterium
TCGGATGCATTGGTTTGACCACAATCTCTTCAGCACCCACTACCCTGTCAACTACAAGACCATAGCGTTTCGTTCCCGAACTCAACACAGCTATGGTCAATGAATCCCGCTCCAATTCATAATTTTTTGCATGATATTTTTCAATTATTTTGTATTTGTCCGGCAAATTGATTCTTTCTTTGTGCGCCAAAAGTTCATTTAGCCGGACCAATGGCATAAGTTTATCGTGAAGCCGGTAAACTTCCTGGCTACCAGCCTTTTCAATTTTCGCGCTGATCTCTTCTTTCGGAATAGATATCAACAATTCCAGATTGACCTGAGGAATCGCGTAACGGCCTTTTTCCGATAATATCAACAATGAAGGAATAATGGCCAATGTTAATGGCAATTTAAGCACAACAGTCGTACCTTCATTCAAAGCAGATTGCAACTCTATACTGCCGCTTAGTCGTTCAATGCTTGTTTTGACCACATCCATGCCGACACCGCGACCTGAGACATCCGTTACTTTTTCTGCAGTGGAAAACCCAGCCATAAAAATAAGATTCATGACTTCGTTTTCCGACATCTGTGCCAGGGATTCCATAGAAGATATTCCGTTCAACATTGCCCGGGTCTTAATTTTCTCCAAATCCAGGCCCCGACCATCTTCTTCAATGCGAATGACAATAATACCGCCTTCATGGTAAGCACTCAATCTTAATGTACCATGGCTTGCTTTGCCCTTTGCTTTGCGCTCATCCGGTTTTTCCAAACCATGGTCTACCGCATTACGAACTAAATGCGTCAGCGGTCCGGCAATTTCTTCCAGAATCGTCTTGTCCAGCTCTACATCACCGCCCAATAATTCCAGTTCAATTTCTTTGCCAAGCTCAGAGCTTAGATCACGCACTAACCGTGGAAATTTATTGAACACATTACTCAAAGGCTGCAATCTTGTCTGTATAATCGATGCCTGAATATCAGAAGTCACAGAATCCAGCCGCTGAATGATTTCCCGATTCCCCATTTTTGTTTCCTGAAACTGTAACAATTGCTGATTGCGAATCAAAACCAATTCTCCGGCAAGGCGCATGAGTTTATCAATCAAAGGCACAGAGACACGCAAAGATTCTCTTTTCACTGTCATTTCTTTGCCAGCAGAAGAATCAGCTTTAGTAGATATTTGTGCAGGATCAGTCGTTTTTTTTGAAGAATCATCCATTGGAATGTCTATAGAAATAGCCCTAAAATTTTCTGCGGCAGTGGTAGCATTCGTTGTCGTATTCTTTGCAATATTGTCCACAGTATTATTGCAAATACTGGCAGATCGAGCTGAGGCTGACTGATAAACCTTTTCCAATTTTTTTGCAATATCTTTTAGGTCATGTTCATTGCTATTTTGAATATCATCAATTAATACCTGCAATTTATCTTTGGCAGCATACAAAATTTCCGTGATTTCATTTATGCGCAAACCGTCTTGAAAATCAGCAATATTTTGACGGACATAAAAAAGCAATTTTTCTACATGTTGAGCAAGAGTACTTATCCCTGAAAGACCGATAAACGATGCGCTTCCTTTGATCGCGTTTATAGAATTGTATATTGTTAAAATATAATTGTTTTGAAACACATCAGAGCCGCCGGACCAGGTATCGCAAAACTCCTCCAAATTTGCTAAATATTTACCTGACTCAAGTATAAAGTCATACATCAAATCCTGATCAATGCCAATTACTTGCGACTCGAAATCCTGGTTTTTATTTTGCTTTTGTTTTTGTGCCAATTGATTTTGCGAATGGTCATTCAAATGATCATTCGCCTTTGAAAGGGATTTTGGCTTCATTGATCCAGACAATGAATGATCTGATTCATTGGCTTCATTGGCAAGATTTGATTTACTTGTTTTAAGGCTATTTGAACTTTTGTTGTCAGAGTCAGAGTCCTGATTTGCGATAGAATCATTGATAGAACGCAAACTTTCAACCAGGCCAGTGATATCTTCGTGATCGCTTTGGTTTACGCGGTCAATAAGATTTTTGAGAGTATCCGTTCCTGACAACAATGCGTCAATATATTTCTTTTTGGGGTATGTCTTTTTTTCTCTAAAAAAAGACAGCATCGCTTCCATGGCATGACTCACCTGGCCAATATTTTTTAACCCCAAAAAGCCAGATGTACCTTTGATCGTATGAATAGCGCGAAAGCATTTATTTATCAAATTTGCGTCAGCTTGCTCTCCTTGCCTTTCCAGAGATAAAAAATCTTCTTCTATACTATCAAGAAGTTCATTAGCTTCATCCGTAAAATCCTGCAACAAATCATCATTAAAATCGCTCATTACTTTGCCCTTAGAATAAATGCGTTTACTTTGTTTTGCTAAACTACAAAGAAAAGGCCTGTACACTTTGATTGAGTTTATCCAAAACTATTTGAATATCATTGAAATTGTGACGTACAGAATTTAAGTAGTTTTCCAGAGTAATATTTTCCGACACTGTGTCTTCAATTTTCTGCGTCATTTCCTTTGTATTCATTTTTATCTCATGAATAATTTGTGACACGTCATTAGACGCTTCATAACTTTTTTGAGCCAACTGGCGCACCTCTGAAGCAACAACCGCAAAGCCTTTGCCGTGCTCCCCTGCTTTATTTGCTACAATAGACGCGTTCAAAGACAACAAGTTGGTCTGATCAGCAATGCTCTGGATCAGACTAATAATCTTTTCAATCCTGCTGGTAGAGTTTTCCATTTTCTGTGAAATATCGCCCAAGGATTTTTGGACCAGCAGAAATGTGTCATTGTACCAATGAAACAAATTGTCTAAACTGACATCCACTGTTTGAGTACTCATTACAGCTGCGTCTGAAGACTGCAAAATATCACCTATGATCTGGCGCAAATTTTCTATGATTTGATTGATCGGAGCCTCTAAATTGACCAATTCACTATCCCTGTCAATTTCTATGCGCTCATGAATATTGCGATTGGCAATCTTATTTAATATTGCGATAATAGGCTCAATCTCTGATGCCAAATATTGAGAGCGGCGATTGATCTCTTCATAGCGACTTTGTACAATGCCAAATGTATGAGTAAGCAACCCATGATCATTGTATACGGGTACTACATACAATAGTACAGGTATAATATTGCCGTCTTTGCTGCGCATCCGTGTTTCTTCAGCACCGGATTTTTTGAGATCAACGCTATAGCTGCGGACTATACCGCATATCGGACAATTGGCTGGGTCTTGCGGCCAAAAAATATTGTAGGCACCTTCGGATTGCCGTATTTCCTCGGCAGTCCAACCAGCCATGTCAATAAATTTTTCATTAAAAAATTTCATTTTTCGTTTATCGTCAATGATAAAGGTAGGTATTGGAAAAAAATCTACCAGGGCTCGCCAAAAACCTATCTCATAACGGTATACCTTGTCAAGCAGCAATATTTTTTGAACGATATCTGCACTTTGCAAAGTCAAGCTATCTTGTTTTGTCCATGGATAAATATCCGCATCTTGTTGTTTTTGGACCACTTCGTCAAAAATATCAGATAATTTATCAGACAAATCGCGCCGTTCTCTATTTGCTGAGTTATCAAGCAAAATTTGCATAGCCAATTCCGCGTTGCCACGGGAAATAGCCTGTTCTTGCTCAGCAGTGAGTGTTATATTTTGCTGTAAAATATAACGGCGAATGAAGGCCGCGATACGTTTATTCTTTGTTTTCATCGTTTAATTTTCTCTTTGTCCTGATTCTTTTTGTTTTTCTTGCTCCGTAACTTTAAAAAATTCTATAGATTTATTCAAATCTTCAAATACAGTCAAAAGCAATTCAGAAGCTACATTGACCTGTTTGGTTTGATCCTGATTGTTTTTTAGGCCCATGTTTACATCATGAATATTTTTGGAAACATTGGAAACTGCTGAAGCAGACTCATTTGCATTTTTTGACAATTCATTACTGCCCACAGTCAGCTCTTGTACTGACCTGGCAATATTCTTAATCCCCTGACCAGCCTCATTGATATTTAGACTCACACTTTCTAATGCTTTGGATTGCTCTTTTACGGACAGGGTGATCTTTTCCGTGGCATTGGAAATTTGCTGGATAATCGCGGCCACACCCATGGTAGCTTCACTTGACCGAACACTGACCTTTTGGACCTCGTCAATTTTTTTGGCAATATCTTCAGCAGCTTCGGCACTCTGATTGGCCAGCTCTTTGATCTCAAAAGCTACCACAGCAAAGCCTTTTCCTGCGTCTCCGGCAGAAGCAGCTTCAATAGTCGCGTTGAGAGCAAGCAAATTGGTTTTCTCTGCAATGCGCTTAATCATATCTGTGACAATACCGATTTCGCTCGCAGAAGTCTCCAGTGTTTTCATAATTTCCATATTGGTTGATGACATATCTTCCGCTTTGACAGCGATACGGGATGTCTCCGTACCGGAATCAAGAATATTATTCATCTCCATAGTCAATTTTTCTGCTGTACTATTTAGATTTTGCATATTGCGGGACATTTGCTCGGCAGCGGAA
>CAZCVM010000262.1:0-4523 GCA_964501965.1 uncultured Leptospiraceae bacterium
TCTCTACCAATGTTTGGATTTGCTCCTGCTCCCAAACCTTTTGTCAATTTGCTGCCTATTTGTATATGAGTCGGAGATAATGACAAAGCTAAAGCCTGAGAATCCGTATTAACAGCAATAAACTCCACATTTTCCAGCCCCTGAGCAATCATTCTATTCACTGCATTGTTGCCGGCACCACCTACACCAATTACTTTTATCACGACCAATGGTCGATCTTCCTCAATTTTGAACATCTATTTCTCCTTTGACCTTTTTTTTTCCTGTTACCAGGTTCTTTTTTTTGGAAACGATGTTAAATATGCATTGTTTTCATCATTTAATTCATAGTTAAACCCATAGTTACGTCCACAATGCGACATAATAAATTTGCCATTTATCATTGCAATGGTTTTTTTTTCCGGAAGATTTTTTTTTTTGAATTTATTCGTTAAAAAGACGCTTCAACTTGTTTACCATTTTACCGAAAATACCTGATTGCCCACCAACATAACTAGGGCCATGCCAGTATTGTTGTCTGGCACCATATTGAACCAGGCCGACAGCGGTAGAAAGACTTGTATCTTGCGCAAACTCTTTTAGTCCAATGATTCCCTGCGGATATCCAATCCGAACCGGAATATTCAAAATTCGCTCCACAACATCCAGACAGCCCTCCAAATTGACTCCGCCGCCAGTGACAACTGCTCCCGCAGAAATAAAAGGCTTTTTGCCGCTTTCAATCAATTTTTCATCCACAAGCTGCATGATTTCCTCAACCCGAGGCTCAATAATCTGACAAAGCTCCTGTCGATTTAGCCGTCTTTCCGGCCTGCCGCCCACACTGGGCACTTGTATATATTCGGCTGGATCAATAAGCGTTGTATTTGCGCAGCCATATTTGAGTTTAATGTCTTCCGCTGCTGGCATAGGGGTCCGCAATCCAATAGAAATATCACTGGTTACATGACTGCCCGCGACCGGTATAGAACAAGAATAGCTCACTCCGCCATCTATGTATACCAAAATATCTGTTGTGCCGCCTCCGATATCAATCAATACTATGCCCAGCTCCTTTTCGTCCTCAGACAGCAAAATTTCCGAGGAAGCCAGCGGCGAAAACACAATATCAGCGATTTTATACCCATGCGCTGCCACGCCCTTATAAAGATTTTGGATGGCTGATATCAATCCGGTAATGATATGAACATCCGCTTCCAAACGTATTCCGGTCATACCAATTGGCTGTTTGACTCCAGCTTGATCATCCACCTTAAATTCTTTGGACAATACATGGATCACTTCATGGTCCGCCGGGATCATTACTGCTCTTGCCTGCTCAATGACACGCCTCACATCATCCGAAGATACAGTTTGTGAACGATTGGATATTGCGATCAAACCTTTGGAATTTATATTGTCTATATGAGGCCCGCTGATACCTAAATACAAGTCTTCGACGACAACGCCAGCCATCAATTCAGCTTGCTCAATGGCACCCTTAATCGATGATTGTATGGATTCAATGTTGACAACAACACCATGCTTAATTCCTTCCGATTTTGAAGTTCCTATGCCGACTATTGCCGGTTTTCCTTCTTCATCCAGGCTGCCAATGCAAGCAGTTACTTTGGAAGAGCCAACATCCAATCCTGCGACTATATTAAGTTGTTCCATTTTTGTTTCCGTCACCTATGGCTGAATAATTGCGCTTTGTCCGCGCATATCTGAAATTTTTGGGTCCATTTTTTTCCCAATGATGTAGCGATATGTAGCATCCCAACGTTCAGCTAAGCCTTTATGGGCTGTTTTCGGCAATACAAATTGTGTTTGCAAATCCCGTGTCCGCGCTAAAGTCCAGGACTCCCTTATTATCAATTCGGATAAAACTGGAAAAATAACAAGATTTTTTTCTTGCGATGCCTGCAAACCAAATTTGGCCCAGGAAAGAACTCTTTTGTCCATTAAAAAACCTCGTTCAATTTGTATATTTCCCTGATTCAGTTGCAAAATCGGCAGATCCAGCTTTCTATGCCTTAGGATACGTCCACTACCACTCAAAATAGGCATATTTACCCGTTTTTCATTTGACAATGTGACATAATAAATGGGCAAATACACTTCCAATTGTAAATGATGCGGCCCAACCCATTTTTTGTCAACAAAGACCTTTTTGACAAAATCCTTTTGTTTGATGGCATTCAAAAAATGAATTCTTGCGTGATTGCGATGTTTTTTTCCCAGTGTTTCCAATTCTCTGGAATAAAAACGGCGATAATAGGAAGACAATTTTTTGCCGGCAACTGTCTTCCATTGAATCGTGTAATGAAGACGATAATCACCCAGAATTTTTTGATCACCCAGTAAAAAAAAATAAAAAATAAGTCCAGAGCCTAGAAAAAATGATACTCCAACCAGAAACATTAAAAAGGGAGAATTCCTAATCTTTGGACTTTGCTTTTTCATAGCTGAATCAAGCTAGCCGCGATTTGCCGCGAAAACTTGGTTACATCCCCGGCACCCAAGGTCAATATAATATCACCGGCTGTGATATTTTCCAAAATATGCGCGATCATTTCTTCACGTTTGGACAGATAGTATACCATCTGCGGAGAGCCATGACCTAAAACCGTATCCATTATCATTTGAGAATCTACACCTTCTATTGGTTCCTCGCCAGCCGGATAAATATCCATTAAATACAATAATTGTGTATCTCCAAAAGCTTTGCCAAAATCTTCGTACAACAATTGCGTTCTCGAATACCTGTGCGGCTGAAATATGGTAACAATTCTCCTACCCTTTTGCGAAAGTGCTTTTAATGTAGCTTTTATCTCTGATGGATGATGACCATAATCGTCATATATATCAATCCCGCGTACCTCTGCTATGTGTTCCATGCGCCGACCCACGCCGCGAAATTCATTCAAAGCTTTGAGTGCCCGAGCAACATCCAAATCCAATTCTATGGCAATCGCTAGAGCAGCCAATGCATTGAGTACATTGTGTTCACCTAGCAAAGGTATATTGCTTTCCCCCAAATTCTGATCTTTAAAATAAACACGAAAGCGGGAATAATCTCCATGAAGATCCACGATTTCTGCCCGCACATCCGCGTCCTGACTAAACCCATAAGTCATGAGAGGCTTTTTCAATTGCGGCATTATTTCTTTAACTGTTGGATCATCAATACACAAAATAGCTTTGCCATAAAAAGGCACTTGATTGGAAAAAGTGACAAACGCATCTTTTAGATTGGCAAATGACCGGTAATGCTCCATGTGATCAGCATCAATATTTGTCACCACTGCTAAATATGGAAAAAAATTCAAGAATGTGCCATCGCTCTCATCTGCTTCAAACACCAAAAAATCGCCTTTGCCTACCTTAGCATTGGATCCCAGGTTGAAAACCTGACCTCCGATCACGGATGTGGGATTGATTTCCAATTCTGTTAGAATATGCGCTATAATCGAAGATGTTGTTGTTTTACCATGCGTTCCGGCTACTCCGATCCCTCTTTTCATGCGAACCAATTCTGCCAGCATTTCTGATCGATGAATAATGGGTATATCTCTATTGTTTGCTTCAATAATTTCCGGATTGGATTTTGGTATCGCGGAAGATGTGATCACCACATCTTGATCAGATACATTCGTAGCTGAATGGCCGATCGCGATAGCCGCGCCCATCTCACGCAAATGGTCAATTGTTTCGCTTTCATGCAAATCAGATCCACTGATCCGGTAACCCATATTTTGAAGGATTTCCGCGATTCCGCTCATGCCGATTCCGCCAATCCCAATAAAATGAAAATTTTTCGTTTTACCAAACAAAGCAATGTCCGCCCTTCTAAATTATTTTATATCCTACTTGTCAAAAATATATCTGACCGTTTCATTCTTTTAAATCAAAAACTATTTGCCGGGCTGCCATGTCAAACGCATTATGTCTCATTTTTTTTTGCAATGATAGTAAAAAGCTTTTATCAAGCATTTTATCCGCATGACTATGCAAACATTGCCAGCCTTGATCCTGAACGCAAACCGGAAAACCAAATTGTTTCGCAAAAAACTGCGCGTTGTGCTCTTGATGATTGTCCGCTGCATACGGATAAGGCACCAAAATCGCTGGAATATGCCATGCAGCCAATTCAAACAATCCGCCTCCTGCTCTGGCTACCGCAAAATCAGCCCAGGCAAACACACTTGCAATATCCTGGATAAATCCCGCCAATATGCACCGATCTTTGCAATTGTCCGGCAATTTTTGCCATTGCTGTTTCAAGTTTGCGTCAAAATTTGTTCCTGCTAAAACAATGATTCGCACCGCTTCCGTGCGTTGCACATATTCCATTGCCCATTCATTTAAAAATCTGGCTCCCTGACTCCCACCGGTGACCAACAATACCGGCAAATCCTTGTTTTGCCAAAAATTTTCATTTTGTATCTCATTTTGTATTTTAATGGATAAAACTTTTTTGCCCTGTTCTTGCTTTTGCAATTTGTATTGCTCATCCATTTGCAATTCATTGTCCATTCTAT
>CAZCVM010000263.1:0-2662 GCA_964501965.1 uncultured Leptospiraceae bacterium
CCTATGATGAGATCGGTGGGGTGAAAGGGGCACTGGCATCGCGTGCCAACGGGGTCTACCAAGGGTTGCCACCGACTGAACAAGATGTGTTACGCCGGGTGATGCTGCGCCTGGTTGATGTCGGTGACGATACCGTCACCCGACGTCGAGCCTCGCTGACTGACCTGAACTTCGATAATGTGCCCCCCGAAACTGTTGAGGCAGTGCTGTCGCAACTCACTGATGAGAAGGTTCGGTTGCTGGTTGCTTCTGCTCCGCTGGATGACAATGACCCAACCAATGACGGTGATGTGGTCTATGAGGTCAGCCATGAAGCACTTTTGACGCACTGGGAGAAATTGAAAACCTGGATTGAGGATAATCGAGATGACCTACGCTTAAGTAGCGAAATTCTTCAATTGGCGGCAGCGTGGGAAGCAACGGGCCAACGCGAAACGGACTATCTTCTCACAGGCGGTCGCCTGGTTACTGCCCGTGAATGGCTGGAGAAAACAGAGGATGTTCTCCCACTGCAAGCAGAGTTCGTAGACGCTAGCGTTGAAGCGGCGAAACGGCGTGAGATAGCGCAGCGGCGGCTACGGAATGGGGCTATCACAGTGTTAGCTACCTTTATCATACTGCTTTCAGGAGCACTTTTCTTCGCACTCGACCGACAGAGACAGGCCGAAGAACATGCAGCAACGGCTGTTGTCGCACAGGGCGAAGCTCAGCTAGCAGCAACTGATGCCGCCTTCGAGCGTGACAATGCAGGAACCAGTGAAGCAGAGGCCCTGAACAATGCAGCCATTGCAACCGTCGCACAGGGCGAGGCGCAACTTGAGGCTGTTAGAGCAAACACGCAAGCTGCGATTGCCGAAACCCGGGCAACTGCTGCAGCCATCGAGCAAAACAATGCAGCAACTAGCGAGGCAAACGCCCTGAATAATGCAGGGACTGCTGTGGCTGCGGAGGCAACAGCTGTTCGAAACGCAGATGTCTCCCGTAGCATTGCTCTGGTTCCGTACATACGAGAAGAACTCGACCGAGGTGATCCGAATAATCTGGCTCTGCCCTTGGCTGTTGAGGCTGCCAGCATCGACAATCCACCGGCGATCGTGCAACAACTGTTAAATGAAGCTGCTTATCGACCTGGAGAAATGTTCACGTTTCCGCTTTACGATCCTCAACAACGGGATGCCGTTTATCTAGACATGATCGTAACATCGGATCAACAACATCTACTGGCCGCTTCATGTCGTCAGAGCATTGCATCATGCCTTAATATAACCATAACGACATGGAATCTTGAAACGCGTGAAGCAATTACTTCTTTCGATATACCACTTCAAGATACGAACTGGACTGAGGAGAACCGTCCATTCCTATTTAGTCGGGGAACTGCTAGAACTTCGACGCGCCAACTCATGGCGAGACGCGTTTCTTTTTCGCACAACGGTGAAGATGTTGCGCTTGTCAAATGCACAGGTGATAATAACCAAACCTGTCAAATACAAGTATGGAATATAATACAGAAGCAAATCACTTATCGTGAAATACTGGAGTTTTTACCAACAGTTCTGACATTCGCTCCTGAGCAAGAAACGTGGCTTGCTATAGGAATCGACAATCGCGTTTCAGTATTGGATATCAGCACTGATACGGAGGTTGATACTTACCAGGTAGAAAAAGGAGCAGTAAGAGAAATCTACTGGATTGACGGGGGATACGCGGTGTTGTCAGATACCTGTGAACTAACCGACATTTCAGATTCAAGTTTATCCGATCGAAAGTCATTTCGCTGTTCGAATCCCCGCCTAGATTTGCGAATAATAGGCAGAGGGTCCACTACAGAATCATATGATCTCTCAAGTCTGTCACCCTGGTCCACAAATCAAGTCATTATTGATTTAACCATCGAAGATGTCAGTCGATCAGGAACAAAGCTTCTGTATGCGAGTGGGGGTAAGCTGGCGGTATTGAACTTAGACCATAAGGCTAATGAAACCATATCAATAACTCCAATTATTGATAATGAATTTGAGACAACCATCGCCAAGTTTAGCACAGATGAGCAATTTGTCTTTGCAGGTTACCGAATCGAAGAATCATTAGGACGTGGGCGGTCACAGATACATACCTATCGCACCCAAGATGGACAAAATGTTAGCAAACTCACGGACCCATACAGCGACTTCCTTGATTTCCAAGCATTCTTTGACAATGAACGCTTGGTAGGTGCAACATCTGGCCTTTTAAGGACGTATGACTTAACACCAGGGAGAATACAGACAAGACAGTTAGACTTCCAAGACGAAGAAATTGTGGAAGTCAGTGAGAATCACATGTACTTAGCCACAGCCGAATGTACTTCTATAGTTCTGTCATGCGAAGGCTACGGAGTCAGTCTATGGAATCTTCAAACGGGGCAGAAGATGCATTCTCTCGAAGGTCATACTGATGCAATTAATGATGTTGTGTTTAGCAAAGATGCAACCAGGGTCGCTACACTTTCATCCGATGGTCGGACAATCGTATGGGATGTGGTGTCTGGAGAACGAATTCGCGAGTACCTCGATCCAGATGATGCTTCACGTAATCCACAGGCCGCTGATTTCTCAGCAGATAATAGAAAACTACTTGTTGGTTACTGGGAGGGCGGTGTTCGTCTTTTCGATGTAGAAAC
>CAZCVM010000263.1:2672-4517 GCA_964501965.1 uncultured Leptospiraceae bacterium
CAGGAAATATGCTGAACTCTTCTGATATACAGGAGCGGGTTGATGATATCACTGTGATCCCCGACGGCTCCCACGCGATTACCTCTTCCTTTGACGGCACATTATTGTACTGGAATCTGAACGGGTGGACGAGCATCCGTTTGGTTGGCCATGATCTCAGTCCTATTCAAGAAGTGGCATTCAGTTCGGATGGTAATCGAGCGTTGTCGACCTCTTTGGATGAAACCGCGATAGTTTGGAACTTGTCAAACTATACAATTCAGTATCGTGTTGATATTTCCAGCGTTCATGCTGCTCTGAGCAACAATGGCCGTTATTTTGCTGGAATCGCCCCATCTAACGTTGCTAACGAGAGAACACCACGATTACTGACTATTTGGGATATGACATCAGGCAATCCAATTCAACAAATTCGAACGCTTGAGAGAAGTCAAGATGATTACTTTATTGAACATTTAGACTTTGAGCCTGATGATAATGCATTACGAGCATACTATCCTGATGGTCTAGTTAGAACAATTCCTATAGAAACTACAGAAGTTACACTAGCTTGGACCTTCAGAAATCGTCTTGTGCGCGAACTTAATTGTATAGAGCGCCAGAGATATAACATCCAAGCACAATGTGACGATTTTAGTTCTAGAACAGGAATTATTCCAACACGTACTCCTTATCCTACAGTTTTCTCTCAAAATCAGTTCGAAACAACACGTACCCCAACTCCTGCACAAGTAAGCAGCCCAATAACAGATAATGAGTTAGCTGCCCAAGCGAACACCAACACAGAAACAGGTCGAATGTTCGGCCCCCAAGATGGAGAACTGATCCACAATGGTGATAATCAAAACGTAGTCCTCGGTGAAAATTCTCATTCCTCTGGGGTTATTGCTAGAGACTTTGTGGTTGAGGCCACTTTTATCAATCCATATTCACCACCGGAATATAATCCATACATCAGTGGCATTGGAAATGATTGGGATTATGGTTTTACATTCAGGCATACTGATGACCCAACTCAGGAATTTTACCGCCTAAGCATAACTTCAAGAAACGGTGTATGGTTCATGATTTATTATGATGGAAACTCATTTCAAGAAGTTCAACGAGGTGTCATCAATAACCTAAATTATCTTGAACAAGAAGAAAATCATGTGCGTATTGTTGCAAATAAAATATCAGGGGAACTGTGGATCAATAATGTTTTCGTTTCGGAACTAGATTTATCTGAAAGTCAGATGTCAGGAGGCATAAATATTCAAACTGGTACGTTCGGGGTTGGTTTTGAGAGCGCCGGAAGCATCACGGGTTACCGTGACTTTACAGTTGACGCAATCATAGACTCCTTGCTGCTTGACGCTATCGAAACATCTCCTGTAAATGACCGAAACGGTGATAGCGAGTTGAGTGGCGAACTTGAACACAATACTGAGGATAATGCTATAAGCAATAAAATATTGGATGTGCCATTAGCAGCAGACTTGGTATTGGATGTTGAGTTTATCAACCCGTATGACGCGATCGAAGCAGACTGGAATTATGGATTCTTTCTTAGAGAGAATCAGCAAACCGAGTATCGAATTATTCTTACATCGGATTCACGTTGGTACTTGATGTATCGGCCAAATGAAGGTGAGTCAATATATGTTCATCGGGGAACTCTAACCAATCTCAACCTGGCAGGTGGTGAAGCAAATCGAGTACAAGTTGTAGCAAGTGGCGATCAGGGACTTCTAGTGGTCAATGATCAAGTTGCCGGCCAACTTGATCTCTCACTTCACACATCGCCACGTCGAGTTCGTATAGCCACGGGAATGTTTGCTGGCAATGAGGTGACAGGAGAAATCA
>CAZCVM010000264.1:0-4478 GCA_964501965.1 uncultured Leptospiraceae bacterium
CTCCGGACGCCTCACGGCAGCTCGACCACCGTCAGCCGGTCAGCGTAGTAAGCCGCAACATAGGCATAGCCGTTCGCGACCACGACCGTCCAGCCGCCTGACAGCTTCGATGGATCAAAAAGAAATTCGCCGTCGGTCTGCGCGAAGGTCGGATCGCTGATATCCACTTTCACCAAAGAACCATAATCGGAATTGCCGTCGGAGTATGTGCCGATATAGGCATGGTCGCCCCACACTGCGACACCGGCCAAGCCATTGTGCAGCCATGTCGTTCCGGCGATCGTCGGCGCGGCGGGGTTGCTGATATCCACAGCCGTCAGGTAGTCAATACCTATTCCGGTCACAAAGGCATAGCCGTTCGCCAGCGCAATTTGTTTTGCGTCATTAAGATTCGTGGAATCCTGCACGCTGCCGGCAATCGACGGAGAGGCAGGATTCGAGATATCCACCACCGTCAGCCGGTCGGCATATTCCGCCGGGACATAGGCATAATTACCCGCGACTGCTATCGAATCCGCGCCGCCAAGCTGTGCGTGGGTTACGCTGCCGGCAATCGACGGGGCGGCGGGATTCGAGATGTTTACCACCGTCAGCCGGTCAGCATCGTACGCCGCGACATAGGCGTAATTGCCCGCGACCGCCACGCCGGCCGCGCCGTCAAGCTGCGTGCCGGTTACGCTGCCGACGACGGACATACCGCTGCCGCCGCCTCCACCGCCATGCAAAGCAACCCAATCCGCGCCGTCGCAATATTGCAGGACGTCATGGTCGTCGTTGTAGAAGATCGAGCCCTCTGCCATGGCCGGGCTGGTGCAGGAGCCGCTGCCGCCGGCGGCGGGGTTTAGCTGGCCGAGCGCTACCCAGTTGCCTCCGGCGCAGACCTGCGGCACGTTTTGCGCGGCGTTGTAGAAGACCGCGCCGTCGCGCATTTCGGGATTTGTGCAGTCGGCATAGGCGGGCACGGAGCAGAGAATAAGGAAAAGGATTACCAGAGGCGTCATGCCCGCCAAATAGGCTTGCCTATTTGGCTTCTTAAAGAGATTGCAAGCAAAGCCGAAGGTTTTGCTTTGCGGGGCGGGCATCCGGCAAAGTGCCGTCCTCTTTGTTCGCAGATAACAGGCCAGTCCCCCGCCTGCGCGGGGATGACGAATTGGGCATATCGTTTCTTTCCAATCTTTTCCGATCATTGCTCCCCAGTCTGTTGGTGTTGAAGCGCCTTGCCTGTCATTCTTCCGTGCCATATCGCGATTCGAGTTTGTTTAGCCGTTCTTCGAGCGCCGCGTTCGCCGCCCGTAATTCTTCAATCTCCGCCTGCTGCGCCTTCGTCGCTTCGATGAGCGGGGCAAACAGGCCCATATAATTCAGAGTCATCAGGCCGTCCGGTTTGGTCTTGACGAGTGCGGGGAAGACCGGCTGCACCTCCTGCGCAATCAAGCCATATTCGACCGCGCCGCTCTCATCGTCCTTCATGGTGAAGGAATAGCCGTTGAGAGCGAGAATGCCTTCGAGCGATCTTTCCAGAGGCGTAATGTTTTCTTTCAGCCGGCGATCGGAAACATCGGTGATGACGCCGGTGTAATCAATATCACCGACGACAGAGAGGGCCACGCTTGGGTTTGCGTCGCCGATGCCGACATTGCCGCCCAGTATCGCCATGACATTGCTGGCCGTCACATCGACACCGCTCTGGTCACCCATGAAAATGCCGAGCGATCTGTCGCCGGACACATCAGGCTCTGTTCCCGGGGTACCCGAAATCAGGCCAATCCCCATAGACCCTACACCAGAAACATCAACATAGCTGCCGATCGCAACGCTTCTTTGGCCGAAAGCCCGCGGCTGATATCCGCCAAGCGCCATGGAATAAAGACCATTGGCAGTCGAACCAAAACCAAACCGGACACTTCTGTTGTCCCCGGAGATGACCCCATATGTATCCGTTGGCGCACGATCTGTTGTACCCGCTCCCTGCCCGCCATTCGCGGCCCGGAAGACAATGCCGGAACCGCCCTGCCCGGTCGATGTCCCGCCCTGGATATAGACGAAACCGCCATCCCTGTTCGTTGAACCGGATGTCGCGCCACCTGCTGCAATCGTCAGGTCGTTACCTGCGGTATCCGCCGTCGTATGGCGTTCCATACCGATCGTTTGAGCAGAATTCCCATCAATGGACAGAAGATAGCTAGGCGTCGCCGTGCCGATACCGACATCGCCGCCCGTGGTGATTATCATCCTGTCCGTGTCGTTGGTACGGAAATAAAGAGGAGCATCGCTGAAGGTCGTGATCGAGAATGAACTGTCGTAAGCAAGAAACTCCGCAACGAGATCGCCCCAGTTGTTGTTATAGAAATCCATTCCCACCGCGTTCCCGCCACCGTTTGTCTGGGTCAGGGAAATCGCCATGGCTTCACCGAAAGACGTTGCCTTGATGCCAAGGGTTTTACTGGCATTATCCCAGGCAAAGTTCGCACTGGCTCCGAAAGCGCCGCTGTTATTGAACTGAATCTGGGTATTGGCCCCCGCCGGTGTACCGCCGCCGCCGCCGCAACTTCCGGCCTGCCATTCGCCGGCGGCGTTATTGTAGGTAATGCATTCGCCGTCACCGACGCCGGTGGTATCGACATCGGTGAGATCGTTGAGGGATGAGCTGCTATATTGCGGTGCCGGCTGGCCTGTCAGTGTGCTGATGGTTAGACCGCCTTCGGAACCGAAATAGAGGGTGGATAGCCAGTTCGAACCGTCGCAGATCAGGAAATCCATGCCCCCGGCATCATTGGACTGGTGAAATGCGCCGGAAGCCGTACAGGGATCGCCATCACTGTAATCGGCGGCATAGGTGACAGACGGCAAGAAAACGATCAAACCGAGAATAAGAAATAGATGGCATGTAATATTGTTCTTTTTCTGCATGCTCTTAAAATAATAAATGTCCTATTCCTGATTGTAAATCATTCTGTTTATTAAAATGTTAACAATGATATTGATGTTTTAGTATTTTTTATTCTTTGCCAGCATGGGGACGGAGTGAGTCACTCCGCCCCCTGTCACATTGCCGCTACTCATCATCCCGTCGATGTCCGAAGCCCTTGGGGCGTTTTGGCTTGTGGCCGTGCTTGGGGCGGTGGTTTTTAGCGTTTTCATCGGCACGGTGCTTCCAGTCCGGGGCGCGACCGTCGTCATCGGCCTCGCCGGCGGCTTCTTCAGCGCGCTCCGCCCCTTCGACGAACTCCGCCGCGTCGTTGAAATCAACGCTCAGATCGCCTTCCTTGAATTCCCGCTTGCGCCATCGCCCCTGATCGCGGGCGGCGTCGTAAAAGTCCTGCCGCTCCTTGTTGTCGGCCTTGCGCGCCTGCCTGGCTTTACGGCGCAGGGTTTTTTGCAGCGCCTGTTTTTCACGAGTCTCGACGCGGCTGAGCAGCCGTTTCCGGCGCTCGATGTCGAGCTTCTCGCGCGCATGACGGCGGGTGAGCGCCGCGCTTTCCAGGGCGTGCCGTTCCTTCGGGTCGAGATGGGTGAGATTCTGGATGTGGCCGAGCACGCTGCGCAGGCCGGGCGTGCGTCCTATCATATCGGCGACGGCGCTGCGCATGCGGAACAGAAGACCGCTGGCCTCACGCGCCTGAGCGGCATGCAGGGAGAGCTTTTCCTGCTGCTGCCGGGTGAGCAGTTCCTGCTCTTTTTGCAGCAGTTCGGCGCGGCGCTGGGCTTGCTTTTCCTCCTGCGCCCTTTGGGCTTCGGAGGACAGGTCCGCTTCGTGTTTGCGGCGTTCGCGCTCTTTTTCCCCTTGGCCCTCTTCCTGCGCCTGTTTGCGCCGGCGGATGATGTCCTTGGCCTGATCGACGGTGGGCAAATCCTCCGGCTTCAGCGGGTCGAGCCGGGCGCTGATGTCCTTCGCCTTGTGGCCTTTCAGATAACGGGTCAGGCTGTGCACATCAGCAAATTTATCGACCACGACAAAGCCGCGCCGGTCGCCGCGCGCTAGGACATAGCCGCCTTGTTCGAGCGCATTCACGAAGGCCTGCGCATTGTCGGCCTGCTCGTAGCAGGCGGTGATTTCGGCGCGGCGCTGGTCCGGGGTGATGCCGGTCTGATCCTGCTGCGCTTTTTCGGCAAGGGTGGGCTCAAGGCCGTTTTTGTCGAACGGCTGTTTTGCCTCCCACGCCCTGAGACCGGGCGGCAGGTCAAGGCCGTACCGATTGGCCAGTTCACAGGCCATATCCATGAGCTTGCGCTTGTCGTGGGCGAGATGGATCGCGCGCATATTTTCGACATCGATGCGCGACCAGACGACATGGCAATGCTCGCGCGGAATGCCGTGTTTATCGGCTTTGGCATGGAAGACGACGGCGCGGGGCTGGCCGGTCAGGCCGAGACGGTTTTCGATGGCCTCGATGGCCTCGAAATACTGCTCGCGGGTCAGCTCATCGGGCGGATTGATCGACAGGGAATAGAGATATTTTTCGGCCCTGGTGCCCTGC
>CAZCVM010000265.1:0-4456 GCA_964501965.1 uncultured Leptospiraceae bacterium
GGGGAAGAAAATGGAACGGACAATAAATTTTTGTTTGCCTTTCTCGGTCAGTGTTTCATAAACGATATAAGAGATTGAAAAATCAAAAATTTTTGGAGGGAAAATGAAAAGAAAATCTTTTTTATTAGTTTTGTCTTTATCTGAAAACTGAAAACTAAAAACTAAAAACTATAAACTATAAACTAAATCAACAATCCGCAAATTTGGTGTTTCCTGCCGGGCGGCGACTTTCCTTTATTGATCTATCTCCTTAACATTGGTTTACCAGGTTTTTTAAATCATATCTTGAAATTTCTGCTTGCAATTGGCTGATAATATTTTTTGTTGTAAACATGCTTTTTTCTCGCTTTAGGCTGATATTTATTGCTTTTTTTCCATAATTAGACCAAATATTTCTTAAAGCGTAGATGAATAGCATTTTTTTTCTATTTTCTTGGGTCACTAGTGAAATTGGGTGAATGGATTCACCTAATTTTATTAAATTTGTGGAACACTTATTTTTTGATGGGACCATTTCATGCTGCAAAGACAATTACTGGAAGTCATCCGGCAAAGACTGTACCAGGGCAAAATAATTATTATTTATGGAGCGCGGCAAGTAGGGAAAACTACATTGACGCGGATGCTTTTTGACACACAGGAAAATAGTCTGTATCTGAATTGCGATGAGCCTGATATCAGAGAAAAACTTACCAATCGCACTTCCACAGAGCTGGAACTTTTGATCAACCATAAAAAGCTGATTATTATTGATGAAGCGCAAAGAGTTGCGAATATTGGCATTACACTAAAATTGTTGGCTGATAATTTCCAAGACCGGCAAATTATTGCCACTGGCTCTTCTGCTTTTGATCTATCCAACCATATCAAAGAGCCATTGACGGGAAGAAAATTGGAATTTTTGCTATACCCCATATCCATGAAAGAGTTGAATCATCAATATAGTTCCCTGGAATTGCAACGTATTTTAGAGAACCGTATGATTTATGGCATGTATCCAGAAATAATAATGAACCAGGATGCAGAATTATTGAAAGAATTGGCAGATAGTTATTTGTACAAAGATGTCTTGCAATACCAGAGCATAAAAAATCCGGAAATATTGCATCGTCTGTTGCAGGCATTGGCTTTACAAATAAGCAATGAAGTCTCGTATACAGAATTGTCTGGTTTACTGGGCATTGATAAAAAAACTATAAACAATTATATATCTCTCCTGGAAAAAGCATTTATTATTTTTCGGCTTCCGCCTTTTAGCCGCAATTTGCGCAATGAATTAAAAAAAATGCGCAAAATTTATTTTTATGATACAGGTATTCGCAATGCCCTTATTAACAATTTCAATCCATTAAACATGCGCAATGACGCAGGAGCCCTTTTTGAAAATTTTATTATTCTGGAGCGCATTAAAAATAACAGCAATGCCAGATTGAACAAAAATTATTATTTTTGGCGTACTCATCAACAACAAGAAATCGATTTTATTGAAGATTATTCGGGAAAATTGGAAGGCTACGAATTGAAGTATCAAACAGAAAAATTCAAAAAACCCAAGCAATTTTTAGAAGCTTACCCTGAAAGTCGATTGTCTTTGATTACCAGAGAAAATATTTCAGAGTTTTTGGACTTGCAATAATCATTGTGCGAATCTTTCGCCTTGCTAAGAATCGGCCTATTATGTTTTACTATTAAATTTTAATATGATAAAATGTTTTATTTCAAAAAAATTATTGTTGACTTCTTTTGAATGGTAAAAAAGAAAATAGAAAGTATGCAACAACAGGAAAGATTACAAAAAGATGGCGCAACATTCCGGTAACAGTCTTCTCATCATTGGCATTGGCAATGGTATAAAATGTGATGACGCCATAGGACATTATGCTATCGAGGGACTGCGAAAATCTTTGCTTGACCGCATCTCTAATGTAACATTTTTTGATTTGCCGGCTTATGATCCTGATATATTGACACAAATGGAGAAATACAACAAAGTTGTGATTATTGACAGCGTGGAGAGCGAGCAACATGATCCAGGCACAGTTTTGTACTATCAAAAAGAGGACATCTATCGTATCGAGCATAGCCAATGGTTTGCTACCCATGGTGTCACTTTGCCGCAATTGTTGAAATACGGGCACAATTTGTCTATGAGGATACCAGAGGATTTGCTTGTCATCGGTATTGTGGGGCATGATTTTGTCAGTTTTAGCGAACAATTGAGCATTGCATTGCAAGATCGGTTTCCAGAAATCCTTGACCAAATATCGGATCGTATCATCCAATGGAAATAAATATTGAATGTAGTCAAAATAAAATAGATCAATAAATAGGGGAGAGATAAAAACATGAAAATTGAGCGAACAAATCCATTTTTTTTGATGATAGCTAATATAGCTATCATAGCCATTATGGCCATAATGGCCAGTTTCATTTTTTGGGGTTGCCAGTCTAAGCCTATTGCTTCTCAAAATCAAACTGTAGCACAGGATGCCTTGTGGGTCAAATCATTGGGCGTGGGAACCATTCAGAACAACTTGATTGGCAAAGCAAAAGATGATGCTTTATTGGACGCAAAAGTCAATGCTGTCAACAAAGCAATGGGCCAGATTATTTCTTCTATGACAATGGTCCAAGATGGTCAGTTCGTCAAATCTCAAATCCGAGCGCAAAGCATTGGCTTCATTGAAAAATATGAAAAAATATCCGCTGGCAAAATTTCCAATACAGAATACCGTGTCATTATTCGCGCAAAAGTCAGCAGGAGTTTGCTCAAAGACAGTGTGCGAAACATTATCCAGGACATGGGCCGTCCCAGAATGATGGTCCTGGTCAAAGAGACAGTGCCCTGGCAAAGTAAAGACCAGCCGGACCAAACCATGGCCGGAACTGTGATTGAATCGAATCTGGTAAACAATGAAATTCCGGTTGTAGATCAAAGTACCATGAGCCGTATCGCGCGCAAAGAAAAAAAGAAGATTTCTCTTGCCCTTACCGGAGACAAGAAAGCCATTGTTTCGTTGGGAGCAATGGCCAATGCGGAGCTTATTGCCGTGGGATCAAGTGAAGTCAATCAAGGTCAAAAAATAATGGGTACTGATATGTATTCTATGCAAGTCAATATTCGTCTTCGGGTGATAAATTTCAATACCGGAGAAATTATCGCCGCAGAGCATTCCCATGGCGCATATCCTCATATCAATCCCCGTTCCGGAGCGGCCAGTGCCATGAAGCGGGTAGTTGGACCCATGATAAAAAAAATCATTCCACGGATAGTATTGCGGAGAGCTGCTTCGATTTCAGTATTGGTAATAGGGTTGGACTATGGTGGTGTGATGCGTTTGCGTAGTCAAATATTGGCCAAGGTGCGCGGAGTCAAAAGTGTGATCCGCAGAGGCAGTGCTGGCAAGGCCGCCAAATTGGAAATACTGTTTTATGGCCGAAGTTTTCAATTAACGGATAGGTTGATAGGCGCGAGTATTGTTTCCTCGGATAAAGTGGGCGAGGTCAAAGATAGTGCTGTTTTTCTGAATTTTTGATTACGGCTTATTTTGATTTTAGTTCTTAAAATAGCTTTTTTTAAAAAAAAATAGAAAGAAAATAAAAATGTTTACAAATATATCCTAATGCGACATAATGTCTTTGCAAATAGAAAAAAATAGAAAAAAGGCAACCAAGGGTCAGGGAGTATTTATATGACAGTACTATTATTAATTTTGTTAAATCTTTTTTTAGCATCTGTGGTATATTTATCTTTGAGTTTGAAGCTATCACGTGCCACAGAAACAAATTTGGAAAGGAAATTCAAAAAAGATTTTACCGCAATTATCGATGAATTCAACCAAACTGCGGATACAAATATTTCACTTTTAGAAAACCGGATCGATAAACTGAGCCATTTGATTGGCTTATTGGAACAAAATCAGGAAATACAACGAGGCATAGCCAGTGAAAAGGCGCAGTCTACTGGTCTTTCTGTGGATAAAATGAATAAAATTGATCGAATGGCTACTTACAGCCGTTTTTCTTCCTATGCGGATAATGATACCATTCAATATAGCCTAGATCCTAGTAAAACGAATAGTAAAAATGAGAATAAACATGATATAAGCTATGATAGAAATACGGCCAGAAATACAGATAGAAAATTTGAAGAAGTCGGGGAAAACAAAAAAAATGACAAAAACGATCAGCTAGTTTTGGATACTGATACGGACAATGGCGGATCATACGCTACACCTTTGCGCCCAAATCATTGGGCACAAAAGTCCCATGATGCTGAGCCAACAAACGCATTACAAAATGAAAATCCTGGCCCAAATAATGATTTGTCATTTTCGCAAAAATCACGTTCCGGTTCTTCTTTTTCTTTGGGTGATTTTTTAATGGATAGTTTGGTGACCCTGGAAACGGGAGTTCTTTTTGGCAGGAGGAATATTCAGCAAAAGTGGCAAAGCAA
>CAZCVM010000266.1:0-4452 GCA_964501965.1 uncultured Leptospiraceae bacterium
AGTCACAAGAATCATTACCGCTACACCGAGCTTGGCGGTCAAAATAGATTTTTTGCCACCCCCTCCTTGTTCGCGGCGAATCAATCCAGAAGCCTCTGCTATGTCACGCGAGATGGCTGTTCCCATAGTATGGAATTGACTGGACAATGTAGACATGGCCGCCGAAAGCAAAGTCAGTAAAAAGATATAGTTGAACCACATTGGCATGGACTCTTTGAGATACAATGGGATAATCTTATCGACATTGCCGTCCGCCAGGCCTATGGCCACTGCTCCATTGTCATGGATAAAAAAATATGCATTGGATAAACTGCCCACCACAAAAGCTACACCAGTCATAACCAAAATAAAAATAGCACCGACCAAAATAGATCTATGCAATTCCCGATCCGAATTTACAGTCATAAAACGAACAGATAACTGTGGTTGAGCCAAAACGCCTATGCCTACTCCTAAAATAATACTGCTTACAACCACCCACCATATCGGACTGCCTGAAGCGGGCATTTTATCCCATCCTCTATGACCACCTTTATTTACTTTGTTCAAAATAAAAAATTGCAGTACATAGGGTTTGGCTTCGCCAAGCATAGCCGGCCAGGCCCCCTTGGGAGCATCTACCCCGTTCAGTGTTATTTCTCCGATCACTTTGCCCATAGCTGTTTTGAGTTCTTTTGGGTCTTTGATTTTTGCTTTCAAGGCCTTGAGCTTGCCCATAGCACCCATATAATTTTTTGCCAACTCAAATGCCTGTTCACTATTGAGTGTGATATTTTTCTTTTGGGCAATACCAATGATCTTTTCTTGCAAATGTGCTTTGGAAAGCACTTTCTCATAAGAAGTGCGCAATTCTTTGTGCCCTTTTGAAAAACCACCAACATTGTAAATTGTAAATCCAAACAACAAAATCATTCCAATAAACATAATAGAACCTTGCAGCGCGTCCGTGTACATGACACCTTTCAGTCCGCCGGCAATCACATAAGCTGTTACAATGACCACAATAATCAGCATAGCGTTTTGAAATGACATATCAATAATGCCTTCCAGGTGGCGTCCCGCTCCAATCAAAACTCCGGCAGCATATATCACCATCGAAAGAATAATGATCGCAGTAAAAATCTGGATAAACTTGGACTGGTAACGCAAGCCCAATAATTCCGGAAATGTATGCGCTCCCAATCTGTGGCTCATCCGTCTGGTTCTTTTACCAAAAAAAACAAATGCTATAAATATGCCCACAAAAATATTTAAGAATGTTAACCACAATAAACTTAAACCAAACAATCCACTTACCCCGCCAAAGCCGACAATGGCTGACGTGGAAATAAACGTGGATCCATAGGACAACGCCATGATATATGGATGAACTCCGCGGCCCGCAACCATGTAATCCTCAGCGCTTTTTGTATTTCGATACCCTAACCATCCTAAATAGGAAATTATCAGTAAATAGATTACTACAATAATTGTCAATAAAAGTAAGTTCACATTATCCCCCTATTCAAACTCTTTTTCAATTTCTTTCTCTTCTTTTTGCCATTTTCGATCCAAAGCCCCATCGCCTGCAAGAGGTTCACCGCCCTTATTCCAATTGATCGCACCATAAACAACAGAAATTATCACTGCTAAAATATTGAGTATATAAGCAGCGGAAATAACCGGATCAGCCAATCCAAACATAATCTTCTCCACACATTTTTTTCATTTTATTTTATATTAAAAAATAATGTCGCTTCAAAAAGTAAAGAATTTTTTTTCTGCAAAAGATTTTATTGTGTATTGGGAACAATAATGCTATATATAATACAAATCATTTTCATTTTTAGTTGGATTATATGTGTCCTTTACAGGTTCTGTAATCAATTCAAGAATATATTCCTTCCATTCACTCATAACTCACCCCCTTCAGTGGACCGGAAGGTCCTCAACTTCTCAATCAAACCCAGCGCATCTGTATTAAATTTTGAAAACGCAAACCATTTTTTGCCCAGGTCTTTCAGGGAAGCTCCGATATGATACACGGTGCTGTCATCAACAACAATGAAGCGATCATGACTTTCTTTCAGTATTTTTATTTTAAGAGTGGGGTACTGGGTATTAAATCTCTCAGCATCAAGAACTAGCTGCTGTGATATTTTCTTTGTATAGATTATAACCGAGACATTCTTTTTTTTCTTTGAAAGCTGGTTAAGAACAGTATCATCAATATAATTATCAATAATGACGATTGATTTCTTTGCGCTTTTTATAATATCAGAAACAAACTTATGGGCATCATAGACCTGCCCATCAAAAAATATACCCTTTTGAGGGGTAATCTCACGTTCTTCAATGGCTTTAAAGACCTTATCAAAACGGTCATCTGTCTTTGTTTCAAATACTATCTGACGTTTTTCAATATTGTCAAAACGGCTGAAAAGCTGGCCGTTTTCTGCAATAAACTTTCTCATTGCCACAAAAGCCCGCATGATCATGATATTGACTGCAATAGCCCTGTCACTGGTAAGAACAGCTGAGATAGCTGCAACACCCTGTTCAGAAAACACATAGGGGAGAGTGCCGCCAAGATGCTTTCTTGAAGGTATCGCATTTTGCGATACCATAAAATCAACCTCTTCATCAGTGAGCTGAAACATGAAATCTTCAGGGAATCGTTTAATATTTCTTTTTACCTGCTCACGAAGTCTGATAGGCTTTACTTCATAAAATTCAGCCAGATCTTTGTCTAACATTACATGCTGATCACGCAATGTATAGATTCGACTTTTTATTTCACTTAATGCTATAATATCTTTTTTATCCACTAAAACCTCATAATTATAAGGTCGCAAATTGCGATCTTAAAGTTCTATTCCCCATCTCCCCCTAAATGCTATATATAATACAAATCATTGTCTGCCAATACTTCCAATCCGCTTTGGCGCAAAATTTTTTCCGCATGAGCGATGTTTTCTGTTTGGAAAACAAACACCGCATCCTTGCCATTTTGCAGGATAAATCCATAGGCATCATCAATATTTATGTCATTTTTATTTAATATTTCGCTTATCTGGTGCAATCCGCCCGGATGATCGCCCACTTTCAGTGCCACAATGGGCTTCAAGGTAGCAGCAATACCCTGTTCTTTGAGTTTGCTGTGACCCAATTGCGGCTGATCCAAAAGCAATCTAATGATACCATAATCGCCGGCATCAGCAATGGTGATAGCTTTTATATTGATATTTGCATCTTTTAGGATAGCTGTTATTTTTTCAATTTTGCCGGGCCGGTTTTCGGCGAATACAGATACTTGCTGTGACATTATTTGCTCCTGTTTATTCTATAAATTTTCTTGTTATATTTGTCTTTCGTCCAATACCCGTACTGCTTTGCCCATGCTTGGCGGCAAGGAACCGGGCTCTAAAAGTTCCACTTGCGGATTAATAATAATAATAGACCGCAACCGTTCGGTGATTTTCTTTGTCAAATCACGCAATTCTTTTATGTCTCCGTGAAACATTTTGCCGTACAATTCCACTTTAATATGCATACGATCCAAATTTCCTTCGCGGCGCAAAATAATTTGGTAATTGTTGCCCACCTCCGGCAAATTCATCAACACGGATTCTATCTGACTGGGAAATACATTGACCCCGCCTATGATCAGCATATCATCGGTTCTGCCTTTGATTCTTTCAATCCGGCGGTGAGTGCGGCCGCACGAACACTTTTCCGGCAATATACGCGTCAAATCTCTAGTTCGGTATCGCACAATGGGTATAGCCTCTCGATTCAGGTGAGTCAAAACCAATTCTCCCTCTTGCCCGTCAGGTAAAACTTCTTCGGAAACCGGATCAATTATTTCCATAATATAATTGTCTTCCCATACATGCATACCATCTTTGTTCTCACATTCAAACGCTACTCCCGGCCCATTCATTTCAGATAAACCATAAGAATTGTACGCATCCAGGCCAAACTGGTCTTCTATTTTTCTTCGGGTTGACTCTGAATAGGGTTCCGCGCCTAAATATGCCTTACGAATAGATAAATCTTTTGGTTCTATACCCATTTTCTGAACAACCTCCGCCAAATGCAGCGCATAACTTGGCGTAATGTGTACCACCGTTGTCTGAAAATCCTGGATAAGCTGAATCTGCTTTTCTGTATTGCCGGAAGCTGCCGGAATAATCATACAGCCAAGAGTTTCCGCTCCATAATGCAAGCCCAGACCTCCGGTAAATAATCCATAGCTCATCATGTTTTGAAAAACATCTTCCTCGGTTGTTCCGGTAGCCACCATACTGCGGGCTATCAAATTGGCCAATTCTAAAATGTCTTTTTTTGTATAAAAAATCACTGTGGATTTTCCGGTTGTACCAGACGACGCATGCATCCGCACAATGTCTTTTTGGGGAACTGCTACCATACCATCAGGATAGCTCAACCGCAAATCATTTTTTGTTGTAA
>CAZCVM010000267.1:0-4425 GCA_964501965.1 uncultured Leptospiraceae bacterium
GGCCGGGAGGATGCCAACGAGTGAGAAGGGGATCGCTGCCATGACGATCAGCGGGGTTACGAATGAACCGAACCATCCGACCATCAAAACGTAGATCAGGACCAACACCGCCGCGAACGCGACTCCGAGATCACGAAAGACCTCGAGCGTGATATGCCACTCCCCATCCCACTTAATAGCGGGAGTGCGAGAGTTGAATGGCATCGTCATGTTGAGGAGTGTGACCTCCGATGTGTCGCCTCCGAACTGCGTCGCGTCGAGGGCCGCGAGCTGCTCGTTCATCTCGAAAATCGCGTAGACCGGACTTTCCACCACACCGGCCACGTCTCCGATCACGTACACCACGGGCACGAGGTTTTTGTGGTGCATTGTCTTCTCGTCGACGGAACGTTCCAAGCGCACGAGTTCGCGGAGGGGGACAAGCGGCGGAGCAGCACCGGGAATCGGCTCCGGGAGCGCGTTCGCATCCCCGGCACGGACCCGAATGCCGAGCAAGTCCTCGGGAATGGTCCGCATGGCCCGTGGAATCTCGACGACCAAATTCACGTCCTCGCGTTCTTCAGGGATATGAACGAGGTCGACGCTCAAACCGTGGACCGCCATGCGAAGCGTCTGAGCGACGGTGGCAGGGCTCACCCCGTGGAGCGCGGCCTTTTCCTTGTCCACCACAAACTGCGCTCGCTCTTGTGGATCCTCCATGTACCAGTCCACGTCGACGACGCCCGGCGTTGACTCGAAGATCCGTCGAACTTCGCCAGCTAGCTTTTCCCGCGATTCGGCATCGGGTCCGTAAACCTCCGCGACGAGTGTCTGCAACACGGGCGGACCGGGTGGCACCTCCGCGACCGCAACCCGGGCGCCGTACTTATCCGCGATTTTAGCGACCTGAGGCCGGATGCGTTTCGCGATGTCGTGACTTTGCGCCGAGCGTTCGTGCTTGCCGGTGAGATTGACTTGAATATCGGCGACGTGGGCACCTTGCCGCAGGAAGTAGTGCCGAACGAGACCGTTGAAGTTCATCGGTGCGGCCGTGCCCACGTAGATTTGATAGTCGATGACTTCGGGCTCTTGGCGCACCGCTTCGGCCATTTCCCGAGCGACCCGAGCGGTATGTTCGAGCGAACTCCCCTCGGCGGTGTTCACGATCACCTGAAATTCGCTCTTGTTGTCGAAGGGAAGCATCTTCACTTTTACGAATTCCACCGCCACCAATCCCATGGCACCGAGAAGGAGCGCAGTGATCGCGACCAGAAAGACCCATCGAGCACGTACTTTCGCGATGAGGGGTTCCATGAATCGTCGATAGGCGGCGGTGAAAGCGGTCTTGTCGTCGCCGCCGTGGGCGTCGCCGTGTCCGCTGCTTGGTTTGAGAAGGCGAACCGCTGCCCAGGGGGTGACCATAAACGCGATCACCAACGAAAAGAGCATCGCCGCGCTCGCCCCGATGGGAATGGGACGCATATAGGGCCCCATCAGCCCGCCCACGAACGCCATCGGCACTACCGCGAAAATGACAGTGAAAGTCGCTAAAATCGTTGGATTGCCGACCTCGTCTACCGCTTCAACCGCAACCCGCCAACGACTGCGACCCGAGTTCTTGGGCAATCGAATGTGACGGACGATGTTTTCGACGACCACGATCGCATCGTCGACAAGAATGCCGATGGAAAAGATCAGCGCGAATAGGGTGATCCGATTCAACGTGAAGCCGGCGAGGTAGAATACGAGCAGCGTGAGGGCGAGCGTTGAGGGAATCGCAAGTGCGACAATCCAAGACTCTCGCCATCCCAGGGTTAAGAGAATCAAGATCGACACGCTCACCACGGCGATCATCATGTGGAAGAGCAACTCGTTAGATTTCTCCGAAGCGGTTTCGCCATAATGCCGAGTCACGGTTACGTCGATATCTTCGGGAATCGTCCAACCTTGCTCGCCTTCGATCTTTCTCAGCACGTTCTCCGCAACCTCAACCGCGTTGGTGCCTGGCCGTTTGGCGACGGTGAGTGTTACTCCGGGTGACTCGTGTGGCTGGTTGGAGCTAGCGGCTCCGAGGCCAAAGAATACGTAGTTCTTGGGATCCTCGGCCCCATCGACGACGTCGGCGACTTCACGCAAGTAGATGGGGCGGCCTGCAGCCACGCCGATGACGATATCTCCGATATCCTCGGCGCTTCGGAGAAAGGCGCCGGTCTCGACGATGACTTCACGGTTTTCACTCGTCAGACCGCCGGAGCGAAATTGACGATTGCTTTGCTGCAGGGTCGGTAAAAGACCTACGGGACTCATCCCACGAGCGGCGAGCTTCACCGGGTCGAGCAGGACGCGTACCTGACGGGCGGCACCGCCGATGAGTCGGGTTTCTGCGACGTCGTGAACTTGCTTGACCTTCGTTTCCAGTTCCGCGGCGACTCGTCTCAGCGTGAGGTGGTCGTAAACCTCACTGTGAAGGGTTAAACCGAGAATCGGGACGTCGTCGATCGAATGGAGTTTGACGAGGGGGCGAGATACGCCGTGGGGAATGCGGTCGAAATTACTTGTGAGTTCGTGATTGAGTCGAACCAGCGCTTCTTCGGGTTCAGATCCGACCTCGAAGCGCACGATGATCAACGCTTCGCCCGGTCGCGACATGGAGTAGACGTATTCGACCCCAGGGATTTCCCATAGCAGCTGCTCCATGGGGCGTGTGGCGCGCTCTTCGACTTCCTTGGCCGTGAATCCGGGCATGCGGACCATTACGTCGACCATGGGCACTTTGATCTGTGGTTCTTCTTCCCGTGGCAGAAGGACAGTCGCCCCGACACCCATTAGAATCGATGTGATGACGATCAGCGGCGTCAGCTTGGAGTTGATAAAGGCCTGGGCGATGGCCCCAGAGAAACCCGTTCTATGTTTATCAGTCATGACTGGACCTCGAGTGGTTGCCCGTCGACCAGGGTCTTCGCACCGCGAATGACAATCGTTTCTCCCGAGTCGATTCCGGAGACGATCTCGACCCGTTCCCCCACGTGTTTCCCGGTTTTTACGAGTCGCATCTTAGCTTGACTCTCACGGACAACGAAAACCAGCTCGAGTTGTCCGCGTTTGACAACGGCACTTCGCGGCACTTGAAGTACACTCGTTCGGCCGGTTGGAACGATCGCTCGCCCGAATTGGCCGGTCTTCACGTCGGCCGTATCGGGAAGGTCTAGCTTAACCAGAAGAGTGCGACTATTCGGGTCGGTTGATGGGGCGATTTCCGCGACATATGCTTCATGCGCTTCGTCTTGAATACGCACAGGAATAGCGGCACCGATGCCGACGAAGCGACTCAAGGTTTCCGGGACCGCGACTTCCAAGCGATAGCGCTTGGGATCTTCGAGACGAACCAAAGGGCGACCCGGTGTCGCAAGGTCGCCGAGGTCGGCAATTTTCTGTGTGATGACCCCGTCAAAAGGCGCTCGCACCCGCGCATAGTCGAAAATGCTTCGCGCCTCGCGAACGTTCGCTTGAGCGACCCGGTACTGGGTGGCGACCTGGTCGAATTGCTGCCGGGTGACGGCATCTTTTGCGAGAAGGTTTTCGTAGCGCTCGAATTCACTTCGGCTGCGCTCAAGGACGGCCTGCGCCTGAGCGAGCTTGGCTTCCACCTCGGCAACTTCAAGTGTCGCTATCAAATCACCTTGTTTGACTGAGTCACCAGCTCTTACCGCGAGTTTCGATATGCGGCCACTCACTTTAGCTTCTAGAGTCGCGCTGAGTGCCGCCCGCACGGTGCCAACGACTTCTTCGCCACCCTGTAGAGACGCCGCATCGATTCTTGCAACAGTCACCTGTGCGGGAGGCGGTGGCTCCTCGTGTTTGGCCGTATGGTGAGCCTCGGAACACGCGCTCAGCACCCACGGCGTGGTGCCGGCCAACGTCAAAAATAGCGCCTTCATTGGTTGTTTCCTTTCTCGATAATGTCGAGTCCAAGCGCTCGTCGGAGGGTCGCTACAGCAACCCAGCGATTTGCCTCCGAATCGATACGTCGGGTACGTGCGGCACTCAGATTCGTTTCTGCGTCAATGAGTTCTGTTGTGAGCGCGACCCCTTCTTCGAACCGAGCTCGCGCGAGCAGTGCGCTTTCCTCCGCCAGCTCGATTTCACGCTCTGTGACGCGCAGGCGCTCCACCGCATCCTCAAGCTGAATTCGAGCTTGTTTGGCCTCGAGTTCCAGGTTTCGCTCCAGGTTGAGTTGTTGGGATTGCGCGGCTCCGCGGGCGGCCTTCGCACGTCGGACCCGAGCGCGCGTCGCGAGACCGTCCCAGGCGGTCCAATGGATGCCCACTCCAACGACATAAGAAAGCGAGTCGCCATCGTTCTCAAACCCATAATTGTAGAAACCAGTGGCGAATGCCTGGACGCTCGGCAGATAGCCGGCCTGCGCAGCGCGGACCTCAGCGTTCG
>CAZCVM010000268.1:0-3888 GCA_964501965.1 uncultured Leptospiraceae bacterium
GTAACGTCAGCGGAAACCTCGTCTGGTATGAGAATCCCCGACCCGATCCCTCCCCCTGTTTGGATAAACCCTATCAATGACCCCCAAAACACTTAATCACTATGGATTCGGTTACCCAAAAAAAGAATTCTCTTAATCGGCGACAATTCGTTAAAGCAGGCGCTCAAAGTGCTTTGGCCGCCACTTTATGGCGCAATGTCCTGGGTGCCGCCCCCGTGGCCATGGGCGGAACGGATGCGCTGGGGTCGCTATTACCTACGCGACCTCTGGGGGCGACCGGAGAAAGCCTCACCCTCCTAGGCACCGGTGGCGCCCATGTTTCGCGAATGAACGATTCCTTCGCGCATCGCTTCATAGAGAAATGTTTGGAGGAAGGCATTCGATTTTTCGACACCGCCCATGGTTATGGCCGTGGAAAATCGGAAGAGCACCTGGGCGCATACCTTACTCCGAAATACCGGGAACACGTCTTCATCATGACGAAATCCACATCGAGAACGGCGGAGGCCTTCGAAAGGCAATTCTATTTATCTTTGAAGCGCATGCGCACCGACTATGTGGACTTGATGTTTCTCCACGGCCTGAAAAGCGTGGAGGACGTGGACGAGCGCCAACGTGAAGGGGTCTTCGACAAAATCCGCGAAATTCAGGCAAAAGGGCACGCCCGTTTTCTTGGTTTTTCCTCGCACACCCATACCTCGGCTGCCTTGCATTTTCTGGAAAAGACCGACTCCGATCCCTTCATCGCTTGCGGAATGACCCCGGTAAATCCAGTGGACGCCGCTCATCCGGATAACAGCTTCACCCGCGACGTCCTTCCGCAAATGACCCATCGAGGATACGGGCATCTGGCAATGAAAACCCTGGCGGGCGGAGCTTTGGCGGGCGGAAAAATGGCGAATAAGGAGTCCGGGCCGGAGCATTTTCCCATTCCGGCTCGACTGTCATTTGAGGAGACATTTTTCTTTGTGCTCAGTCAGCCGGTGGCCTCCTGGGTTAGCGGGATGGATACTCTGGAGCAGCTGAAATTCAATGCGGAAATCGCGCGTAAATTCACCCATTTGACGGAATCGGACAAAGCCAGAATCGTTGCGTCAGCAACGGGCTACCAGCATGATCCCAGAATGGAGGCATACAAGGTTAGCCGTGGATAAGATTATTAGGCACAGGAGGTGGATGGCATTTTTTCTCGCGTTCCAGGGAGCTATTGCCGCTGAATTTGCGGCATTGAGCGCCGATCAACCGCAATGGCCGGAATCCCAGCCGAGGCCGGAGAATTGGGAGGAGGTTAGGAAAGTCCTTGGTCCAGTCGGTTGGGATATTCACAAGCCTGCTCTGAATTTGGTTTCCGGGGGTATTGAAAGACTTGGCTTGATCTATTCAAAACGCGAGAATCGGGGACTTACCCTGGATTTATTTTTGCCGCCCTCTGAATCCACCCGAGCGCCCCTCGTGGTCTTGATCCATGGAGGCGGTTGGCATTCCGGCTCTCCGGCACAGTATAGAGCCCATGCCCTGCGTTTCGTTGAGTATGGGTTCGCTGCGGCGACAATCGAATACAGGCTTTCCGATGAGGCGCGACACCCGGCGGCGGTCCTGGATTGCCAGGAAGCGGTTCGTTGGCTGAAGCAACAGGCTGATCAATTCAACCTCGACCGAAACCGGGTCGCGGTCTTCGGCGGTTCCGCGGGCGCCTATCTGGCTGCAATGCTGGCGGTGGGAACTATTGAGGCCTCGCTGGAACCGGGCGGGTATTCCTGGACAACGGATTCGCCCCTGGTTGAGGCGGCCATCATCGTGGCCGGCCCCACTTATCTCGAATATTCGGGGGCGATCGCCGAATCCCTGACCGAAGATTCCAACTACCGCAGATTTTTAGGTGGTTCCTATGAAGACATACCAGGGCTTTACCGAAAGGCGTCTCCAGCGCTTCAGGTTGGAAACAATACGGTTCCTGTTTTGATTATTGGAGAAAACGGATTGACTTCACAAAAGAAATTGCTGACCGGGCTCCAAATTTTCCAAGTCTCGCACGAGACTTTTGTGCTTCTTGGAGGGCAGCATGGCATGTGGAACTGGGAGCCCTGGTTTAGCCTCACGCACAAAAAGGTTCGGCGATTTCTGGATGAACATCTTCAAGAATAACACCAATTCTACAGACTGACCTTATCGGGATCAGAATTCTCCATCCCGGAGTGAATTCACTCCATTGGGATTCTTTCAATTTCGATCTAATATCTACTTGTTACCTTTCTGAAAGGGAAACTCAATTTTGAAGATTTCCTAGCCGGAGAATAAAACCCTAACCCCATTTATATCTTATTATGATCCTTGGCATATCCTGGGCTATTTTGGCCGGCCTGATGTTAGGCCTTTATGCACTTCCCAACAAGTTCACCATGGACTTTAAGGAAGAGAACACCTGGGGCCTTTTTTTCATGCTTACCATGTTTTTCGTCCCGATCACCGCGACGTTTCTGGTCATGAAAGGGCCTACCGCTATTTTTACAGACCCTGAAGTCGTAAAGATTCTTCCTCCTATGGTTTTGACCAGCATACTCTGGGGGATTGGTGTCATGATGTGGGGAAAGGCCATCCACCACATTGGCGTTTCACTGGGCTTTTCCATTTTTATCGGGACAGTAATCCTGGTGGGGTCGCTCCTGCCGTTTTTCGTGGATGGATTGCCTCCCGCCGGGGCTATGGCAGCGATTTGCGTCGGCCTACTCCTGGTGCTGCTCGGGATTTTCTCTAACGGCCGGGCCGGGATCCTTCGTGAACGGGATGAACAAGCGGCCATTCCGGAGGAACCGCTTGGCGCGGATGCAGAACCCTCCGCCAGCAAGGCAGAACAGTCATCGGGTACCGCGTCTCGTCAGTTTGACACCGCGGGCGAGAAAAAGTCCATGGCAGCCGGCATCACAATAGCGGTGATTGGAGGGTTACTGGCTACGGGATTCAGCTTTGCCAACGCGGTAGGTCGACCTTCCCTTCATGTCGCGAGCCAGGCTCAGGGCAATCCGGAGTGGGTGACTGCTCTGGCGGTCATGTTTCCCATTTTCATCAGCGGGGGAATCATTATGGCCGGTTACTTCGCCTGGCAGCTCACGGCCAAAAAAGCGTGGACCGGCTTTAAGACACCGGCCTTCGCCAAAAATTTTGGATTGATCCTCATTATGGCGTTTTTTCATTACGCGGCCTCGGCGGTTTTCGCTTATGCCGCCTACAAGCTTGGCGCGGTGGGGAACACGGTGGGCTATGCCATTTATAATACATCCAGCGTGGCAACCGCCATTGTCAGCGGAATCGTGGTGGGCGAATGGAAGCAGGCCTCTCCCAAGGCCAGATCCATGCTACATCTCGGTCTGGCCAGTATGGTGGTGGGAATTGTGGTGATCTCAATTGGGAACAAACTGGCTTCCTCCGCCCCGGCTGTTACCGAATCTGTCGCCTTTTTCAACGAGGTCGAAATGCCCGAAGGAGAGGATTTATGAAGGTAACCAAATCACAATTCGGAATATATGAGGGAGAATGCGTTGACCTGTTTACCTTGGAGAATTCCGAGGGACTTGGAGTCAAGATCACAAATTACGGCGGCACCGTGACATCCATCTGCATGCCCGACAAAACCGGGGAAGTGGCCAACGTGGTCTGCGGGTTTGATTCACTCGAAGGATACTTTAGTGAAGACTACAAAGCGAATTCACCTTACTTTGGTTGCCTGATCGGGCGCTATGCCGGCCGCATCAAAGACGGTCGATTTTCTCTAGGGGAGAGAACTTATTCTCTGGCGACCAATGACGGTTCCAACCACCTGCATGGAGGTGTGCGGGGGTTCGATAAGCGCCTTTGGAAGGCGGAAGCCTCTCGTGACGGTGACGACGGGGT
>CAZCVM010000268.1:3898-4421 GCA_964501965.1 uncultured Leptospiraceae bacterium
CAATCTGGAAGTGGAAGTCACATACCGGCTTTCGGCAGACAACGCGCTGGAAATTCGATACCGGGCGCGAACGGATCAGACCACGCCTTTAAGCCTGACCAACCATTCCTACTTCAATTTAAATGGCTTCAACGAAAAGGTTTGGGATCATCGGGTGCAAATTTTAAGCGACCGTTATCTAGAGCCGGATGAAACAAACGTTCCGGTCGGGGGTGAAACGAAGGTGGCCGGCTCGAAATGTGATTTTCGGGAGCCCAGGATGCTCGCGGATTGCCTTTCCGAACTGCCCCTGGGTTTCGAACATTATTACGTGTTTAATCCGCCGAGCGGAGAGCCGAAACGGGTGGCGGTGGTGGAGCATCCAGCGAGTGGACGGAGACTGACGGTGGAGACCACGGAACCCGGCGCGTTGTTTTATACCGGTCGGTACACTTCAGATTTGCTTCGTCGCGAGGATGGAAGCCAATTCGGCCAGTTCCGTGCATTTTGCCTGGAAACCTCCAAGTTTCCCAATGGCCCCAAC
>CAZCVM010000269.1:0-512 GCA_964501965.1 uncultured Leptospiraceae bacterium
AAAAACCGGCAGCCCCTGAATTCTATGCGTCCTCATACCATCTCCTATAACAGATTCTGAATGTTACCAAAATTTTCCATTTTCGTGACAGCGCAAGTACAAATTTGCAAAGACTATTCTTTATCTTCATCCTCAGCAATTTTCTTTTCTTGCAATTGTTTATGATGTGTTTCCGGCGATACACCTAAACTCTGGGTAGCTTCTAAATAATCTCGCGGCCGGATCAAATCCGCCAATACAGTAGCTGAAGTGGTATCCAAAGAAGCCAAAGCCAAATCTTCTATATCCGCCAATTCAATAAATATTTCCTGGCAGCGAATCGGTTTGGATTTGGCTGCGCGAGGCGCACGGATATACGAACCATCCGACTGCAAAACCCTAGCCTTGACATTGTCTGAAAAAGTGATTTTCAATATTTCATTGACAACCCTTTTTTTAATATCTGCATCTTCTATAGGAAAAATAATCTCTACTCGCCGGATAAAATTGCGTGGCATCCAATCCGCGCTACC
>CAZCVM010000269.1:522-4419 GCA_964501965.1 uncultured Leptospiraceae bacterium
CTCCATGGTAAAAATAAAATATCCTGCTATGTTCCAAAAACCGGTCCACAATACTGATGACCCGTATATTTTCACTGATCCCGGCAATACCCGGCCTAAGACAACAAATACCTCTCACATTCAGATCAATGCGGACTCCCGCCTGACTGGCTTTGTACAAAGCGCGTATCACACTCGCGTCCACCAAAGAATTCATTTTTGCGATGATATGACCATTCTG
Organism: uncultured Leptospiraceae bacterium; assembly: GCA_964501965.1. Lineage (GTDB taxonomy): Bacteria > Spirochaetota > DYNZ01 > DYNZ01 > DYNZ01 > CAZCVM01. The sequence goes on from CAZCVM010000269.1 coordinate 743, forward strand.
ATGGCTCTTGTGAAATTTTATTTCCTGTTCTATAAGGTCGATTATTTTTTCTCTTAGACCAATGGGAGCGGCCATGATTTTTCGCCAGCGCGGGACTTGATAATAGCCGGTCAACAAATTGAACAATTCTGATATATCCGCTCCCAGTTCCGGTTTGCTGGTAAAAAGACCAATGTCTGTATACAATTTGGCTGTGGAAGGGTTGTAATTGCCTGTTCCCAAATGCATATAGCGCACAAGCCTGTCTTCTTCTTTGCGCACAATGAGCATCACTTTGCAATGAGTTTTTAATCCAACAAAACCATAAACCACATGCACGCCTGCTTTTTCCAAAGCTCGCGCCCAAGTAATATTGTTTTCTTCATCAAATCTAGCTTTGAGCTCTATCAAAGCGGTTACTTGCTTACCATTTTCTACTGCTTTGACCAACGCGTTAATGATCGGACTGTCACCGCTAGTCCGGTACAAAGAAAGCTTAATGGCCAGCACCCTGGGGTCTTCGGCTGCCTGGTCAATAAATTCAGTAACCGCGCTAAAGGATTCATAAGGATGATGCAGCATGATATCATTCTTAGCGATGACATCAAAAATATTTTTTTTGCCTTTTATCACCTTACTAAAAACTTTGTTCAATCTTGGCTGATGCGCCGGATCACGTAACTGTGACAATTTTTTATTGTTGTAAATAAACATGATTTCCGGCAAATTTAACGGCCATGACATCAGGTAAATATCTTGCTGGCCCAGATCTAACGCATTCAATAAAAGCTGAGTCAAATTGGGAGAAACATTTTTTTCGATTTCTACTCGAACCGTTGCACTGCGTTCGCGTTTTCGCAGCTCTTCTTCAATGACAGTGAGCAAATCCTCCTCTTCTTCCTCATCCAAATACAAGTCCGCATTGCGAGTAACGCGAAATAAACCCAGGTCAGCTACTTCATAACCTGGGAAAAGCATATTTGAAAAATATTTCATCAGTTCGCCCAAAGCCACAAAACTCTGTCCCTGGTGACGCTGGGGCAGAGCAATGAAACGCTTTAGCACAGATGGTACTTGTACAACTGCGAAAAAAGTCTTGCTTTTATCCTTTTTCTTTTTATCTCTCAAAAGTACAGCCATATTGAGACTAAGGTTGGACAATTGAGGAAATGGATGTCCCATATCCACAGCCAGCGGTGTCAAAACAGCAAAAACCTGTTCATGAAAATATTTTGAAACAAATTTCAATTGATTGGAATCTAAGTCCTGGATTTTGATAAAATTGATCTGCTGGTTTTTTAGCTCAGGCAGTATTTCTTCATGGAAACATTTATATTGTCTGTCTACCATGCGTGTCACCACTTCATGAATTTGTTCCAATTGCTCTTTGGGCGAAAGATTGTCAGGCCCTGTTTCTTTGATACCGCTTGCCAACTGCTGCTTGAGACCGGCGACACGGACCATAAAAAATTCGTCCAAATTGCTGGACACTATGGATAAAAATTTGAGTCTTTCCAACAAAGGATGGCTTTTGTCCAATGCCTCTTCTAATACCCGGTGATTGAATTGTAACCAGCTCAACTCTCGGTTGATATAGTATTCAGGCGAATGCAATCTATCATCGGCAAATTCATCTTTTTGGGGAAGACCTGGAGTATTTTTATTGGTTTCTTTTGAATCTTTTGAATCTTTGGGCATTTTATCCAACATTATATCAATTATGATTATTATCTTTTTATTTCCCAATAATTTTCTATTTCAAAAGGATGTCAAGCCCAAAAAAAGATAGCACAACACAGCTTTCTATTGCATTGCAAAGCAAATATTTGGTCAAAAAAAAAATGTGTTGTGTTTTATCAACAAATACTATATGTTGAACAAAAAAATATTTTTACTGTATATACCTACCTATGGAATAGAAAATTGAATGATGAAAGTGCCGATTCTTTTCTTTGCGCTAAATATGCGCACTGTTTTGCCGGCAAATTCTCTTAAGTCAATTTGGATCAATCTGTGATCATATTCATTTCTGTTTGTATAAGAACCCAAAGCATTTTTTACATTGTAGACCAGATTGATATCCAATGTATCTTGTGACTGATTTTTCTTTGCCAGATACAACCGAAATTCAGGATAGTGTTTTCCATGGGTTTTGTATCGAACTTTGAGAGCCAAATAGCCTTGTTTGTTTATCGCATACAAAATATCTAGCGGTGAATCATAACCAAAATCATCAGGCGCGGATTCTTTTTTGACAAGCAAAAGTTTACCAAATTTGTTGCCCAAATAATGCCAGGATGAGCTGCTATGGCCAATGCTTTTTTTCTGGGAAGAATCATAATACATAGAAGTGCTGGCTCTATGCCGGACCCAGGCAGTATCGCCTACACTCAAACGAGCAGCTTCAAAACTATTTGGAAAAACCATATTTACCTTCAATGTACGGCCTGGAAATTTTTTGCCATAGGTATTGCCATGACCTCCGCCTTTTCCCCAATGCAATACCTTGAGTTGCACTTCGCGCTGGGTAGACCCAGTTTTGTGTTTGGATACTTTATCAACCCGTATCCAAAGCCAGGCAACTCCCATCCAGGAAGCATGCAGCGCGAAACTCAAAAATAAAGCCACAAAAACAACTAAAAAAATACGAATTTTCATTGATCACTCCCCATACATCTATTTCATAAATTTCCAAGCAGCAACCGTGATAGGATTGAGCCGTTATCATTTGAGATGTTTTTGCGACTCAAATAGTTGATATTTTTTTGTCAGCCTGAAATTTTTTGGTTTTTTGCGGGCAATGGTATAAATACGCCAGGGCCTGGGAAACCCTTCTACAGTTTTTGAAGTATCATGCGGATCCAAAAATTCTTGCAGGCTTTCCGGCAAAGACCATGAAGTACGCCTTTGTTCTTCTATAGTATGCAGTTCATTGTAAATACATTGAATATCATAAAATTGACTTTTGGCCAACCAATTTTCCAAAGTTTTGGCAGTGGGCAAAAACCATATTCCCGGAATTTTGCCGTATCGTTTGCCGGGAAATAAAGCAATGGGATCATGGCCCGGTATGCCCATGGTATCTACAATGATCTGTCCGCCCGGCTTAAGAGCTTGCCAGGCATATTCGAGTATTTGGATGGGATTGCGGTGATGATATACTATGCCCATCAAAAATATGGTGTCAAAAAAAGCAGGGAACAATGGCAAATGCTCCCAGCCCAAAAGCTCCATATTCAGATTGCTTTGTCTGGCAAAATTTTGCAGATAGCTAAAAGTAAACTTGTATCTATGCACTGGATCAAGCCCCAGAACCAATTCCGGCTGATAAGAAGCCATGCGAAACATATAGTATCCATTATTGCAACCAACATCACAAATTTTTTTGTCAGTCAACGGATCCAGATGAGGCTTTATACGCTGCCATTTCCAGTCACTGCGCCATTCCGTTTCAATCTTCATTCCAAACAGACGAAACGGACCCTTGCGCCATGGATGGAATTTTTGCAGTGCTTCTCGAAGTTGGGTTTTCGGGCAATTCCCAAGGTCATCCACATTACCAATCTCGACCGTGTCGCAGTTGAGGTTGAATGCTGACGGTGTTACATCGGGTAACTCTCCCAAGCCGGAAAGCCAACGCTGCCAGTGGCCGTTTCGCTCGGGTTCCAAAGCAGATCTGGTTGCAGTAGCAAGACTGT
>CAZCVM010000270.1:0-4411 GCA_964501965.1 uncultured Leptospiraceae bacterium
GATATTGCCGCCTCCGCCAACCAGTCCCACAAATGATATAACCCCAAAAATCAGCACCAGGTATTTCATTTTAATGGGAAATAAAAAATACAAATATACAGACCGATCTGGCCATGTCATAGCACTTGCCAATAATATACCATAAACTGCGCCGCTTGCTCCAATGGTCACAGAAAACTTGCCGCTGCCAAAAAAGATATCCAAAAAAGCAATAACAATCCCCGCACCAATGCCTGAAACCAAGTAATACCGAACAAATTGACGGGTCCCCCAGATTATTTCCAATTCGCGGCCAAACATCCACAGCCCCAGCATATTGAAAAGAATATGCATTATCTGGGTCGTGGAATGCAGCCACATATAAGTAAACAATTGAAACACAAAAAACTTCTGGTGCAACCAGGGAGATATCCCCAAAAGCAATTCCAGCCGCAGGCCAAACAATCCGAGTAGGATTTGCCCGAAAAATACCACGGCATTGGCAATCAAAAGATATTTGATCCCGGGAGGCAAGGCTCCTTCCATAAAGGAGCCTTGCTGTGTTTCATAATACTGTCTCATTTCTTACCTACTTCATCTTTGGCTTGGGCAAAATATTATTTTGTTTTTGACTGATTGTTGGGTTGTTGAGCCGGCGGATTCTTTGGTTTGGGCTTTTCTTTCTTTTTGGCTTCAAAATTTTTTGCAAATACTTTGTAGTTGTATTCTTTCATTTTGTTATCAATCCATTGCCGCACAAATTGGTTTTCTTTGCGCTGTTTCAGACTACGTTTTAGATTGTCTTTTACTTTTTCAAAGGCCGGTACATTGCCCTTTCTCTTTTTAGACAACAATTGTCTGGCATAACGACGCTGGTATTCCTGTTTCAATTCCTGATCGGAAATCTTCGCTTCACTAATATTGTCCTTTTTCATCTTGTTCAAAAATTGAGTGGCTAGAAAACGTTCCCTCATTCTTTTGATATAACTTTGAACCCAGTCTCGCTGTGTAAATTTTGCTTTCTTGGCTTTTTGATTGAAAAGAAACATTCTGTTTAGATAATCAACACTGTGACCAATTGTTCTTTCTGGAATATCCGCTTTATCATCCTGAATACGGAAATAATAACGGACCATTTTTTTGTATTCTTCGAGAGACAAAGTCATATCTGAACTTTTAAAAACAATGTCTTTGGGTTTGGCGTTATTAATATTCTCTAGGGTAAGCAATTGAGAAGCACTCTTTTTCATTTTGTCGTATTGGGCTTCCATATTCAACCGAGAAATATTTTGCTCAAATCTTTTTTGCTGATGAGTATTCGGAAAGATTGTTTTTATGGTTTGCGGGGTGACATTTTCTTTTTTGTCCACCAAAATTAAGTGATAACCAAACCGGGTTTTGACCGGATTGGATACCTGGCCAGGATTCATCGCAAAAGCAGCTGCCGAAAATGGTTCGACCATCATATTTTTGCGGGTAAAATAACCTAAATCACCGCCCTTAGATTTACTGGGACAATCCGAATATTTTTTGGCTAACGCAGAAAAATCGCCCCCGTCTCTAATCTCACCATGCACTTTTTGCGCTTTCTTAAGAGCATCTGCATAAAGCTTATCTTTTTCCTTTTTGGTTACCGGTACATTTTTTTTGCCTTTGGGTAAATGTGACGGTACTTTGAATAAAATATGTCGGGCGCGGACTACTGGTATATCGTACTCTTTATTGGATTTCATGTTCTCAGAAAATTCCTTGTTGTACAAACTCATCAGGTATCGCTGTCTCTCATATCCCCACAATTGCGCAAACTCTTTGTCTTTGTCGTAGCCAGCCTTTTTTGCTTCCGCATTGAGCATTTCAATGACCGCTAGATGACGCACTAAATTTTTTTGGTAATTGACATTACCCCAAATACGTTCTTGCTGTCTTTTGTTGGGATAAAATTGATCCATCCAATAAGTTAGGTCTTTTTTTGTTATTGTCTGACCGTTGATTTCAGCCAATTTAGGATTGCATCCGGAAACCAGAGCAACTGTCAACAATATCATTATTGACGAGAAAATTAGTTTGGTAGATTTTTGAATCAAAAAAGAATGATTGCAAAAACTTGCCACTTGAAACAATTTACTATTCATTTTTCTTCCTTTTCATTTTTTTAAATTATTATTTTATGTATAGTATAGTACAATATTATACTTAATTTTGACTGGTCTATTTGCTTAGCCATTCTCCGTCAAAAACCAGTTCAGCCGGACCAATTTTGTAAACATGATTGTCCTCTTTATTCCAATGAATCAACAAGTCGCCGCCCTGCAAATGCACAGTCAACTCGCGATTGGTTTTTTTTGCCAACACTCCAGCAACAGTTACCGCAGAAGCACCCGTACCGCAGGCCAGCGTTTCCCCGGCTCCCCGCTCCCATGTCCGCTGAATCACTTCGTCTGGAGAGACCACCTGGACAAATTCGACATTAGTTCGGCTGGGAAACAATTCATGGTTTTCAATCATAGGGCCATATTTTTCCACCGGAAAATTTGCCACATCTTCCACATATAAAATAACATGCGGATTGCCCATGGACACCGCTGTAATAGCAAATTTGGTCCCGCCGACATCGATTTCTTCCAGAACCACACTATCCATTGCGTCCTCGTCTTTATATGCTTCCATGGGAATCTCTGCCCGTTCCAAATGCGGTATGCCCATATCAATTTCCACAGAATCTACTTTATTGCGTTTTAGATGAAGCGATGCGGTAAGAATACCAGCTCCGGTTTCTACAGTAAAGCTTTTTTTATCTGTCATATCTCGTTCATAGACATATTTGGCAAAACAGCGCAGTCCATTGCCGCACATTTCCGCTTCGGAACCGTCTGAATTGAATATTCGCATACGAAAATCGGCTTTTTGCGAAGGTCCAATCAAAATTAAACCATCACTGCCGATGCCAAAATGCCGGTCGGACATTTTGACAGACCATTGATTGGGTTGGGCAATTTTTTCAGAAAAAGTATTCACAAACACATAATCATTGCCCAATCCATGCATTTTTGAAAATTTCATGATTTTATTCTCCCGATTCTTTGCTAATTGTCCCATTGACAATTCTGATAAATTTTGGGCAAACATATCTGCAAAACTTCCGAAAAACTATCGACTGGGAAAAATTGGATTTTGCCTTTGATATTTTCCGGCACATCACGCAAGTCTTTTTCATTGTCAGCAGGCAGTATAATAGTATTGATTTTATTGCGCCGTGCAGCAAGTATTTTTTCTTTTAGTCCGCCAATAGGATAGACTTGTCCAGTCAAAGTAAGTTCACCGGTCATGGCAATTTTTTTGGAAACTGCCTGTCCACTTACTAACGAAACAAGTGCCAGAGCCATAGTGATGCCAGCAGATGGCCCGTCTTTGGGGGTAGCCCCGGCCGGAATATGCAGATGAATATGATTTTTGCCACAAAAACCTTACAACTCTGAATCGTTTTTTGCGCCAACATTGTGCGCGCAAATCTTCTTGGCATACGACAGCGCGATACTAGCGGATTCTTTCATTACATCGCCCATCTGGCCGGTCAACTTAAAAGCATTTTTTGTGCCTGGCACGGCAAGAGCTTCAATAGCAAGAGTCGCACCTCCAAAAGCGGTCCAGGCCAGGCCGGTAACCACGCCGGGATTGTAAGCAGCTTTTTTTTCTTCAACAAAACGTTCCGGTCCCAATAAATCAAAAAGCTGTTCTTGCTTGATCTGTGGTGATATTTTGATTTTTTTGACTTTTTGGTATGACAGATTGCGGCATATTTTTTCGATTTGTCTTTCCAAATTGCGCAAACCTGCTTCACGCGCGTATCTGTCAATAATATACATGGCAATGGTCTTTGATATTTTGATGTCTTTTTTTTGCAGACCATGCTTTATTAGTTGCTTGGGCAATAAAAACTTTTTCAAAATTTCATATTTTTCATTGTCCAAATAGCCGGCTATGCGTATGACTTCCATACGATCCAATAGCACCGGCGGTATACTGTCCAGAGTATTGGCAGTGGTAATGAACAATACTTTCGATATATCAAAAGACAAATCCAGATAATTGTCACGAAATTGACTATTTTGCTCTGGATCCAATACTTCCAACAAGGCTGAAGACGGATCCCCCTGAAAAGAAACCCCCATCTTGTCTATTTCATCCAGCATAAATACTGGATTGTCACTTTGCGCCAATTTGAGACCATGAACAATTTTACCCGGCATAGCTCCCACGTATGTCCGGCGGTGACCTTTGATTTCTGCTTCATCGCGCAGGCCGCCCAGACTCAGCCGGTAAAATTTGCGGCCCAGCGCTTTTGCCATGGCTTTCCCCAAAGATGTCTTGCCGACACCGGGCGGACCCACCAGACAAATAATGGACCCACTTGCGTCCTTCTTCAAAATACGTA
>CAZCVM010000271.1:0-4400 GCA_964501965.1 uncultured Leptospiraceae bacterium
CCGAATCCCCAAAAATGGCCCCGTATGCTTTGGCAAAGTCCTTTTTTGCAAGATAGCAGGGAATTGTCAGAAACAACATATCCCGCTAAGCAAAATAATAATGACACCTCGTTTTTTCAAGCCCAGGCACCAGCAATAAGCATAAAATCTTTTTCTCAAAAATATCGCATTTCTTTTCTGCAGCAGTTTATTTCCGGTCGGTTGAATGAAAGCAAAAAAAACAATGCGAATCAAGGGATCAATTTTCTTTTTACCAGTGCTGATCTGATTTTTTATCATCAGAAAAAAAAATATTGGCAACCAAATATCCACTTTCTGATGACAAACCTTATGCCCCATTCTACCAATTCACCGAATGCGCAGCCATACAATATCAAAAACCTAACCAGTACGATTATTTATCATAGCTCCATCGCTGAGATTTACCATTACAAAACAGGATACAACAACATGCGCAAAAACAATTCATCCGCGTCCCTGCCATTGGAAATCAAAGCAATGGAAAACATTTATTCTCGTCAAAAAACCATTGTCCAAAAATACAATAGTTTTGCCATTGCTTTGTATCAGCCTTTTGTGCCTATGCCAGAACAGGCATGGGGCATGAAACTCACCGCGCCCATTATCCCGTTGCAAGGCCAATATCATTTTTGGCAAGGACAGACTCACAAGCTGGATACGATGCAAAAAAAAACAAGTTCCTTTTTTTTACATTCTTCTTTTCATCCAGGCAATTCATTTTTATCCGTTGGTCATGCTTGGACAAGTGATCAAACTAGCCACCAATCTCAAGTATTGCCGGACAAATTGTCCGGCAAAGCCCAGGCTGTGTACGCAATGACCCGCCTGAAACTTGGCAATGTGAACCAATCAGACAATTTTCATTTGCTAGGCGTTTTTGTCTATTTTTATTCGCAAAATAAATATTCCCTAAACCAACGCGCGGCTACAGGCTATTATCTTGCTTGCCAGTGGCATTTGTACGTTTCTTCGGGTGCCAGGATTACCACGCAATTTTTATTTGCGACGCATCCAACCGCCTATTATGCTGCCAACAGTCTACCGGTTCACAAAGGCAATTTCTGGAACCAAATATATGGCAACAATCCTTTTGCTTTGAGTATAAAATTTCAGGATAGAGCATCCAAAACATCGCGCTATGCCGGAAATGAAATAGGCATTGCGTTGTGGACCTGGGACATGAACCAGAAAGACTGGTCGTCCTTATTCTATCATTCAAAACAGAAATCCGTAAACAAAAACAATATCATGTTGCGGTTTGAACTAAAAAGATATATATTGTAATATTGAATGTATCATTTTGTAAATGATGACAACTATGCTGACACAGGGGGCGGTCAATCCTGCCTCCCCCCAATTTATCAAAAAATTGACTGTTCATTTTTCTTGTCCAAGAAAAATAGGGACAGACCCCAACCCTGAACAAATCTAATTAGCTGGCAGCAAATCTTCAATTCTTACAATCTGCCACAAAAAAGCTCTGTCCCTGCAAAAAGGGTGTGTCCCTACTATGGTTGCCAAGAGTCTAAGCTAAGGGGTCCTCTGCAAGTCCCTACGCAAAATACAAATTGCCTGCAACCTTGTGCCAACGCGACGCAAAAAAAAAGCTGATCCTTGCGGATCAGCTTTTTTAATTTTATTGTTTAACCGTTATCGCTTACCAAGCGATAAAAAATTCAGATCAACAAATACTTAGAAACCAAACTGGTATTCGAAAACAAATGTTTGTTGTTTTTTCTCTGTAGTTTTTGTTTCATCAGCAACATCGCGACTCTGATCTGTAACATTCATAAAAGCCAAAGACAATTTTTGATTGTGTTTGATATTGTTCCAGAAAAAATTGACAGCTATACCAAAAGCCATATCTGAAACATCAGCTTTGCTTTTATTATCTCCAGTTTTTTCATCAGTGCTACCCATGCCATATTCTAAACGGAAAGCAGGCATCAAACCATGTTTTCCTACCATAAGCTTGTAACCCAATTCTGTCATCAAATCGATGTCTGAAAAGGAAACACTTTCTGAACCAGTAGTACCTGGATCATAGGTTGAGCTTTGATATGCGAATACATAATTAAAAACTAAACCATCCATGTAAAAAGAACCATCCGTACCAAATGCCATGTATGCAACACTATCTGCCGGTGTTGGCGTATAACCAGTCACATTAGCCATTTTATCAGCGGAATATGCAGCAAATAAAGCCGCATTGAAACCCATGCCTTTGCCCCAGGCTTCTGCTCCGGTTTTCATTTTTTTACCCAAAACCTGATAAGCTCCGCGGAAGACAAACAAAGGACTAGTTGCATGATTATCTTCATAAGCATCCTTTGAACTGCCTGCCTGGTCCCAAGCTAAACCTGTTTGTTTTGTGTGACCATTTGTTATACTCAAAGTCAAATCCAACTTTGGCATAACCATAAAATCAGCTCTTAAACCTGTGTCAAACAATGAACCCAAAAGCTTTTCATTACTTCCTTCAACTCCTACAAAATTTGTATCTCCACCCGCATAGTATGTTTTGCTAGAGCGCGTTGTTTCCCTTGTGATTGGCAACTTAAATTGACCAAAAGTCAACTTAACCATATCCATAGGTTTCCACCAGCCATAGGCGTAAATAATACGCGGATTAGGATTATTTGCTCCTGTCATAGATTGGACCAAATCCCAGTAGGTCATTCCGCCATAAGTTTTGTCACCACTAATATAGTTCATTCCAACCCGTACTTTGTTAAAATACCAGTTGGGTTCTTGGAAATCCGCTGGCGGATAAGCTGTGCTATCTGCATCATCCTTAACAGACGCATAACGAATCTGCATGTGAGTCATTGGGATAAACCCAGTTTTTTTCTTTTGTTTCTTAACCTCTGTGGGCTGTGTGCCAGCGTCCTGAGCGAACATGGGTGCTGCTAGGGCGATGGCAAGTAAAGTCAAGAGAGAAATCTTTAGTTTTCTCATAAAAATCTCCTTAAAATTTTTAGTTTTGTTATTTTTCATTAAAAATGAGAACATTAAAAAAAATGAATGTTTTTTGAATTGTTTTCTTTGCATTTTTTTTATTTTTTTTGGATTTTTAATATTTTTACAAAATATTTCAACATCTTGATTTTAATATATTTAATACTTTAAATATATCAATAATTTTCAATGATTTTCAATATTTCTGTAAAAATGATAGGTATTTGGACCTATTTTTTGATTTGCGGGATAGTAAAATGGTTGGATTTATTTTAGAGTTTGTTTTTTGGCTGAAAAACATTGTGCACGACTCCTTTATTTCGTTCAATTTCGAAAATGGCTGAAATAACCGATAAATTGTTGCCGCTTTGTTTGCATTTATTCTATTTTATGTCAATTTCTAGTTACCAAAGATACAAAATACTTTTTAATCGTCAACTTTTTTGCTATTTTTTATTTCATTTTTGAAAAAAAAATGCACAAAAACCAATATTTTTCATCAGAAATGTAATTTTTTAGGATTTTTACCAATCGTCAGACTGACGATCTGTATATTTGCTCTGGACTGTAGCACTAAAATCGTCCACATACAAATAACTCCAACTGCCGGGTTGAGCCAAAGTGCCGGGATTGAAAACAAAAGACACAATTTTCAAATTTTGGCCCATATTGACCACAGGATCAACCTGTTTGACAGATTTTGGGAGAGGGACAGACACCCTTTTCCAGCCGCGAAAATTGAGTAAACCAAAATTTATCAAATGGGTATTTTCATAAATATCCTGCACAACCATATAAAAACTGCCTGTAATGTTTTTACCATACAACCAAACATTGAGCCTTTTTACCATATACGGAATAAAAATTGGTTTGGGCATCTGAATCTGAACTGCGTCTTCTCTACGACCGAATATTTTTATACCCAGATATCGCTTGGAATTGCGAATCGGTGCTGGGTATTCGGTACGCATACTAACTCCTGCCTGCCTGATATGCGAATACTGAAAACGCAAATGCTCTTTTTTGAATTCTGTGTTTTCAAAATCTTCCAATATTTCTTCGGGATAAATGCGCTTCTTGATTTCCTCTCCCATGTCCAATGGAACAAAATCTTCCGCTTTGAACAAAGCATTATTGTTTTTGCCAGTTTTCGGGGCTTTATTGTCCTTTGTTTTATCATTTTGCGCCCAAAGTACGCTCATAAATATAAACAAAGGAATAGCCAAAACAGCTATTTGTACCAGGATTCCTCTTTTGCTGGGAAAAAGCATATTTTACTCCTCAGATAGGCCGTTCGTTTTGTATATGCCAATTATCGGATGCATTAACAAAAACTGTAGCATTTTTGCAGGATACTAAGGACTTTAAGGATAATAAGGGACAGACCCCATTGTCAGCTTAAACGTAAGTCAGTTTACATA
>CAZCVM010000272.1:0-4397 GCA_964501965.1 uncultured Leptospiraceae bacterium
CCGGCGGTTGCTGTAGCGGCGTATTTGAATTTCTGCTTCGGATAAGGGCTCTGTAACACCGGTATCTTTGCATTCGATAACGCAAAACGGCATCCCGTTTACAAAAAGTACAATGTCCGGAATGATTCCCTGCCGTAGGCCACCCGGCGTTTGAATACGAAACTGGTTTATAGCGATAAAGGAGTTGTTATCCCAATTATCAAAATCTATAAAGCGTACTACAGGCGATTGTTCTCCTGTTAGTTCATTCTGGTCTACCGTGGTATTTTTTAGCAGAAGATTAAAGATTGCTTTGTTCGCCTCGTGCAGACTTTTACCTGTCTGATCGCTGATTTCGGTATAGACCTCATCAAGTTGTTTATCGGTAAGCCACTCTTTGCCTGTATCAGTGCGGTTAATTTTTTGCAGGCTTTTTTTAAATACCTCTTTTAAAACAACTTCTTTGAAGTTACTCCGAAGGCTTTTTTTTGGGTCTTGAGGAATACCATTTGCACCATGGTCAATGACATTCCAGTCTAACTGACGGAGTTTTTCTAAAAAAGGCTTTTCAACGTTTAAATATTCTGACATTTATCTCATTTCTCCAATGGCTCAATTTTCCAGATAAGATCAGAAAGAGTAATGAGCATTTTTTGTCGTGTATCTATTGTATCGGCATTCCATTCATCACCAAAGGCATGCAACTTTTCATTGATTCTATTGATGGATGAATTGTTACCAACAGTATTAAGTTCTACAAGGCTGCTGGTCAGATAATTCTTACATTTACGATACTCTGTTTTTTTATCCCTAAAAAAATCACGGCCAGCTACAATGTTGATAGGCTTTTCTAAGAGAGTAAGATTGCCAAGTTTTATTTTGTAGGTGCCATAATCCTTGTCTTCGTTTTTTTCTTTAAAATCAGCCAGAAGTTCATCATTGGGGGTGTTTGGTAGAATATGTTCAATTTCCAGAACGGTATATTCATCAAGATTGCCCGGCGTGTTCATTCCTTTGTATGCCATATCCACATGCTGGGTAAATTTAGCCAATATGTAACGGGTTCTATACTGTTGGAGTGAATAGAAGTTATACCGTTTCAATGCATCAGCCAATTCAGGTGCTTTTGCAAGGGTGCTTTTTTGGAAGCGTTCGATAACAAATTGGTTTAATTTCAGTTTTTTTTCATCTGCATCTGAAATTCCCGAAATCGTGCGAAGCTCATCTGCCCAATTCGAAAAATTACGTTCCAATTCTTTTGTGGGCGTGCGTGTCAGGATGTAGTAAAAGAGGAATGTCTCAAGCTGCTTGAGCAGATAGTCGAATAGTTCTTTGGGCAGTGTATAAGAGGCCAATAACAATACATAATGCAGACTGAACGCACCACCGGTGAGTTTTCGGATATTGTTCATGTACACATTGTCTTTACCGTCATTACCTTTACCCTGGGTGAATGACATGAAAGTATCAACATTCTTTATGATTTTACGGACAAAAACAAAGGGTTCTGTCTGATAATTGCAAAGAGCTATGTTAGTTTTATTGGTAAACCACTCGTAAATCTCATCTTCCCGCACGGTACTGTCACTGCGGTCGTTCTCAATTTTGTAATTAGCCATCAGGAAGTAGCGTAAAAACCGGAGTGGTTTTTCTTTATTCTCTTCTAAAGGCTTGGTTATCTTTTTCCACTCATTTTTAAGTTTAGTGAATTCATCGAGCTTGACATTGGTAAAGAGGAGGTTTTTCAATAAATCCATCGGATTTAGACCGAGACCACGCTCGTTTATTGTTTCGAATATTTTTAAGGCGCTATTTATATCAGATTCAATCTGAATGAATACAACTTTTTTGGATAAATATGCCCAATACTTTTTTTGCTCATCTAATGTTTTATAATTCTCTTTAAAGAAATAGAAGATTGTTTTGTAGGCGTTCAGGATGTTAGTTATCGAGCCATATATCTTAATTCCATTGCTATTTACAAAAGATTCTATAACTTCTGGCGTATCGTTTTTTTCTACTATTGCTTTTAATGCGTCTTCAGCATTTTCGTATCTTGGACTTAATTTAAGCGTGTCAATAAAGTCGCCCTTATTATCGGTATAGCTTTCAACTAAAGTTTTATAGATTTCATTTTTGTGTTTATCGCTATCAATCAAATACCGCAGGACTAGCAACATTAAGTAGAGGGTCGTCAGTCTTTGCTGGCCATCGATGACTTCGAAATGATTATCTTCATTTCCAGTAGTAACAAGAATGGTTCCAATAAAGTATTCATTCTCAAGATTGCCATCTATTTCCTCATTTATATCATCGAGCAGTTTATTAACCTCTTTGTCTGACCATATGTACTCCCGCTGATAATCAGGAATTACATAAAAGAAGTTTTTAAATGAATCAACAACGGAATATTTAAAGTTCTCTATTTTACGTGCCATTTAGTTCTCCATCTCTTAATAATCTTCAGTGTCGGGAGCGACCTCTTTTACCTTTAAACTTTCCTGCTCCAACAGTAGGCGCAGCTCTTCTTCAAGCTGTTTTTTGTCGGGTATATACATAAGATATTTTGAAACAAATAGCTGATTGGAAATAGAACCGGTTGCATAATTTACCAGAATCTGGTCTTTATCCGCAGCCAGAACAATGCCTATTGGCGGGTTGTCATTCTCGATATTCTCTTCTTCTTTAAAATAATTGAGATACAAATTCATTTGACCGATATCCTGATGGTTGACCTTGCCCAGTTTTAAGTCGATAAGGACAAAGCATTTCAGGATGCGGTGGTAAAAAACCAGGTCAACATAATAGTGGGTGTTGTTCAGTGTAATACGGTACTGACTTCCAATGAAGGCAAACCCTTTTCCCAACTCCAGTAAAAAATGCCCCAGGTTGTCAAGGAGCCGTTTTTCAAGATCCCGTTCGGAATAGCGCTCCTGCTCAGGCATTTTCAAAAATTCAAAGACATAGGGATCTTTTATAATGTCAGAGGGTGACTCTATTAATTGCCCTTTTTGTGACAGTTCAAGAACGCCCTCTTTATCCTTGCTGAGGGCAATTCGTTCAAAAAGGCCCGTTTGTCTCTGGCGCTTCAACTCCCGTATGGACCAGTTTTCAGTAATTGCCTGTTTTTCATAAAAAGAGCGGGAAAGGTCATCCGAGATGCTTAAAAGCTCGGTATAATGTGACCAGCTTAATTTGCCAGACAGTGTCTGGCATTTTGGATATTTAAGATATAAAAGCCGCATATATTGGAGATTAGATCGGCTAAAGCCCTTGCCGTACTCCATTTTGAGGTCTTTTGAAAGATTTTTAAGCAGTTGACTGCCATATTCCGCTTTTTCTGAACCCTCCTGTTCATGTTCGATAATTCTCTTGCCTATTCCCCAATAGGTTTTGACCAGAATGTTATCAACTGCGCGAAAAGCCTGCTTGCGGCCCTCGGTGAGAAGTGTACCGATGTCTTGAAGGAGATGGGTATAGTTATGTTTTTCAATCTTTGCCATTTAGTTCTCCATCTCTTTGTAATCTTCAGGGTCGGGAGTGACCTCTTTTTTGCCGGTAAGAAGATCTTGCATAAGGCCGGATTTTAATTTTTGATATTTAGTTAATAATTGTTTTTCATAGTTAATTTTGTTTTGAAGAGAATAAATCCTTTGTGCGATATTTTTTTGTTCAACCTCACTTGGTTTTATAATATTTTTTTTGTTCAAATTGTTTTGGTTGATTTTGGGTTGAGCACTGCCAGATATAATATCAATATAACTTTGATTTTCCAAAACCTCTGTTAAAAAATCAATGTTCATCCCTTTCAAAGGTTTCAGAACATGAGCATGGTTATTTATCCAAGACTTCCCTTTAATTTTGAAAGCCAAAGGCAAATTTCTGGAAATCACATTTTCACCATCTTCTCCAAGAAGAATTAATGGTTCATCAAATATGAAATCGTTCACATAGTCAATAATTCCAGATGCACCGTAATAAGGGATATTTCCTTTCATTAGCTCTCTGTCACCTTGTTTTATAGGTATTCTTTTCCCATCCAAATTTTCAGTAACATCATCCAACCTCTTCACCTCCCACTCCTTCGGGATCCACCCCAGCTCGCTCTCTTTATACAGCTCCGGCGCGTCCTCAAATTTGGGGCGCAGTTTGCCGGTCTTCACATCAATGCCGCGGGTAAAGAGGTCGTGCATCATGCCCTGTTTGATGGCTTTGTATTTGGCAATGGCGGCTTCGGTCTTTTCGATGATGTTGTCAACGGTGGTGAGGATTCGAGCGATTTTTCGCTGATGTGTGGGTAACGGAATATTGATTTTAAGTTTTTTTATATCAGATGAATTTATAGCAGGATAATTTGAACCAACAACAAGAGTATTTATTTGTCTTGTCAGATGCTCAGAGAATAAGTATTGATAAAT
>CAZCVM010000273.1:0-4357 GCA_964501965.1 uncultured Leptospiraceae bacterium
AAGTAATCGTTGGTGCGTTCTTTTTTTTCCATTAATACGTATTCCCAGCGGCAAGATTGGGCGCAATCTCCCCGGTTTGCGTCCCGACCGGTAAAAAAATTGCTTAACAAACAACGACCGGAATAGGCCATGCACATTGCCCCATGGACAAATATTTCCAATTCCACGTCCACTTTGTTTCGGATTTCTTGTATTTCCGTAAAATCCAACTCTCTGGCCAGAATCACGCGCTCTACTCCGGCTTGCTGCCAAAACTGTACAGCCCTCCAATTGGTAGCATTGGCCTGAGTACTCAAATGCCGCGCAATATGAGGCGCAGCCTCCTGTGCCAGGGCCAAAACTCCCGGATCACTGACAATAAACGCATCCACATTGGTCTGGCCAGCGTGAAGAAGATAATCTTTCATGTCAGCAATGTCTGTATTGTGCGCGTAAATATTCACAGCCAGGTAGACTTTTTTGCCCAAATTGTGCGCGTAGGTCACAGCCTGCGCCAAAGCCGATAAAGTAAAATTGTCAGCCCTCTGGCGAAGACTAAAATGGTCACTGCCAAGGTAAACAGCATCTGCGCCATAAGCAAATGCTACTTGCATTTTTTCAAAATTTCCGGCTGGAGCCAATAATTCCATTTTCTGGCTCATAAATGCTGATTTCTTTCCCAAAACGATTTTGAATCCATTAGTTTGTCGGAGTACCTAAATCCGTTTGTTTATTAATGGCATCTTGAGTGTCTTTGCCTTGAAAATACTTTTCTTTCACGGAGGGATAACGCAACCGATCAAAATTGGTATAATGCAATGAAATCAGTCTGGATCTGTCCTCGGCCTTTTCCAGCAAATCCCACAAAATTTTTGCTGTTTCTAAAAAGGTCAATTTTTCTAGGCCCACTCTTTCTTGCATGGGCGTTTTGAAATACAAAAAAGCATAAAAAGCATATTTCCGCGCCCGATTCAATCTTTCCAATGATTTATTGTATCCCTGAATTTTTTGACTATAATTTGTTCTAGGAAAAACTCTATCCGTTTTTTTCTCTATGGTTTTTGCCAGAGTATAATCACGGTAGGCCATACGCAAAAAATATGACGGCTGATTTTTATTTGGAACTGGTCCGGTCAGTATTTGGGGAGCAAATCGATCAATCAATGCTTTTGTTTCTTTGCCGAGCACTTGAAGTATTTTTTTTTGTAAATCTACAATATTTTTCTGCACAATCAATGATTCAGTGTATGATTTACCATAACGGAATTGGCGCAAATAAATACGAGCCATCAAGTCTTTAGTGACGATTTGCTTGTATATTTGTTTTTGCTCTTGATTGCTCACATTGGTCAGAATCGGATCCAAAAAAAAGATGCTTTCTCTGGAAACTTTCAGCGCACTTTCTGCATACCTGGCCGAACCTGCCGCTGTATAAGAATCCACAGCAAACAAAGTCAGCGGACTTATTGTGATAAACAAAAGAGTTATGAGAAACATGGTTGATCGATACACAAAAAAATTGTCCATTAAATTTGTTTTTTCCATTTTGATAATCTTTTTCAAATACATGACCATAAACACCATTATTCCATTTTTGATTCCATATTGAATATACACTCAAAACCATCACAGCTCCGGTATACTTATGGACTACCTTTCTATTATCGGATAAAGAAAATGAGAATCTTATTTGAATGCGGGTATTTTTCATTTAATGCAAACAGAAATTAATTCCTGTTGCAAAAAAAATAGATATATTTCAGTTTGTTCAGAAACAAAAAAAGGAGATGATACATGGCAATAGAGACTTTGAATCAAATGTTTAAATACGCAGTGGAGCAACATGGCGACACAATGTATTTCGGCGAAAAAGACAGCAATAAGGTTTTTCAAAACACACTTATGAAAGATTTGTACACAAAAGCGCAAAACCTGGCTATCGCATTGAAAGATTTGGGCTTAAAACCCAAAGACCGGGTAGGTTTGATCGCGGACAACTGTACAAACTGGGCATTGGCGGATTTCGCGGTTCTTATGAATGGCGCGGCAGATGTGCCACGGGGCACGGATTCCACTACAGCGGAAATAGAATACATACTCAATCATTCCGGTGCTAAAATTTGTTTTTTCCATGATGAAAAAACATACAACACAATGAAACCGATCCTAAAAAAAACAAGTGTCACAGACATCATCATCATGGACCCAAAATATCAAGCCAAAGGTAAAAATATTTATAACATAGAAGATTTGGCTGAAAAAGGAAGCAAAAAAAGAGACAAAGCACTGGCAGCCATTGAACAAACAGAACAATTATAAATATGTATGTATTTTCAATTTTTTTATACTATAATTTTAAAGATTTAAGTTAAGAAAAGGGATTTTATTATGACAGAACAAAAAATCACCAAAGATGATCTTTTTACTATTATATACACCTCTGGAACCACTGGAAATCCCAAAGGGGTTATGTTGACACATCAAAACATGATGTACAATGTGATCGAAGTACCGAAAATGGTTGGCCTGCGAAAAGGTGACATCAATCTCTCCATTTTGCCGGTTTGGCATGTATTTGAACGCGCGGTAGACTATGCGATGATCTATGTGGGTGCGCCTTTGAGTTATACCAATATTCGAGATTTGCGGGATGATTTTCAAAAAATCAAACCTACTTTCATGGCATCAGCTCCCCGTCTCTGGGAAAACATTTATCTGGGCATAAAAAACAAAGTGGAAAGTGCCGGCGGAGCAAAGAAAAAAATATTCAATGCAGGTTATACTGTGGGAACCGCGTACCGACGCAGTCTTGATTATTTGACTGGCAACACTTTGATTCAATTCAAAGAAAATCCTCTGATCAAGATCATTAAAAAATTGGTTTCATTGATCAAAGTGATTCTTTTGCTTCCATTGAACAGTCTTTTTGGCAAAATTCTTTTTTCCAAGCTTCGTGGTGCCTTGGGCGGAAGACTTAGAGGAACCATTTCCGGCGGAGGTGCTTTGCCATTGCATGTAGATGAATTTTTCAATGCCATTGGTATTCCTATTTACGAAGGATATGGCATGACAGAATGCGCGCCCATCATTGCTGTACGTCAGGTCGGCAATATTGTGCAGGGCACTGTTGGCTATACCTGTCCAAATTCTTCTATCGAAATACGCAATGAAAAAGGAGAAGTAGTGCCTCAGGGTGAAATGGGTGTTGTCCATGTGAAAGGACCTCAAGTCATGGAAGGCTATTACAAAAATAAAGAAGAAACAAACAAAGCTCTCAAAGATGGCTGGTTGAATACCGGAGATTTAGGTTTTATCAGCTCCACTGGAACATTGAGTCTGCGCGGTCGGGCCAAAGACACCATTGTATTGTCTGGAGGAGAAAACATCGAACCCGTGCCCATTGAAAACCTATTGGTGGAAAACGATTTTATTAACCAGGTTATGGTAGTTGGACAAGACAAAAAAACACTGGGAGCCTTGATCTGGCCGGATTATCCAAAGCTGCAAGAAGCTGGTTACAAAGTGGAAGAAGGCCAAGATCTCAACGCAAACCAAGAAATCCGCAAAGTCTTTACAGAAGTTATCAAAAAGTCTATTTCTGCGGACAATGGATTTAAATCTTTTGAGAGAATTTCTGGATTCCAATTTTTACCCAAGGCCATGGAAGTGGGTGATGAATTGACCAACCTTTTCAAAATGAAGCGCAATGTCATCACTGATAAATACAAAGACCTAGTGGAAAAAATCTACTCATAAATACAATAATGAGTACCTCAAAAAGCCCCACTGAGTGGGGCTTTTTTGTTGCATTTCAATATAATAAAAAAACTTGAAAATTATAAAAACATAAATCAAAAGTTTTCAATGAAGCGAGGATGGCATGGACCTGGAAACAATCGTATCTTTGTGGCAAAAACATATAATGCCGACATACAGCCCGCTACCTGTGGCGTTCACGCATGGCAAGGGAGCTTATTTGTATGACAACTCAGGCCATGAATACCTGGATTTTTTGAGCGGTATCAGCGTGACAAATCTTGGTCATGCGCACCCAAGATTGAATGCGGTTTTGACCGAACAAGCCCAAAAACTCTGGCATACATCCAATTTGTATCACATTGAAAACCAGGTGTTGTTGGCCGAAGCTTTATCCAGGCACGGGCTTGGTGGCAAGACTTTTTTTGCCAATAGCGGTACAGAAGCCAATGAAGGAGCCATCAAACTTGTGCGTTATTATGGCAACAAAATCCACGCAAAAAAAAACAAAATTATTTCCTTAAAAAATTCTTTTCATGGCAGAACATTGGCTGCTATCACAATGACCGGCCAACCGCAATACCAGCAAGGATTTGAACCTCTGCCGCAAAACTTCGCCTAC
>CAZCVM010000274.1:0-4306 GCA_964501965.1 uncultured Leptospiraceae bacterium
TTTAGTTGCTGATTTATTGCATCTGCTTGAAACTGAGCTAGTAAATCAGTTCCGATTAGCTCGCTGATAACCTTTCTTTGCAATTGGGTCAGACCTACAATGCTGTTCAGAACAGTTTTCGCTTCAATTCTCCAATCAGGAAAACGTCTGCGTCTGAGGAAGATTTTCATGTCACTGACGAGACGTGACCCGGTGTGCCAATCATCCTCACTGAATCTTTGTCGAAGCAGATACATAAGGCGTATTGTTTCGGCGAAACGCGAGCGATAACGCCCCTGATTGTCTTTAAAGATCAGCTTTCTATCCTCAAGATTCTGAATAACAGCATCTAATGAAATCTCATCAGAATCAGAAATCAATTTTCTCAAACGAGGTGGAAGTTCCTCGATAATATTTGGCAATTCATCAGCTAGCCAATCGAGTCTTTGTCTTCCTTGGATGAATGCCCAATTCAATAATCGAGCTTCACGAACTTCAATGCGTGACAGTATCTCATTGCAAATAAGATCAAAATGGCTTTGATCAACTTTCATTGTCAAACCTCAAAACAAGTACCTCACTCAATCCAATCTGGTCACACCATTCAAGCAGGTGGGGCGTAATATTACTTAAAGTAGCTTTACCTTCGCGTATCGATTGTAAGAAATCACGCTTTTCTTGGGATAGTCCTTGTATATCTTCCAATAGTTTCTCCACTTGTTTTAGCTTGGCATGAAAGTTCGACCAACTTTGCAGAGTGGGAAGATTTTTTGTGGCTGAGCTTAATTCTGCAATCAGGGTTTCAATCTGAGAAATACTTTGCTCCATTTGTGGCAGAGTCTTGGCAATCCGCATGAGTTCTTGATAGGGTCTGATCTGATCTTGTGCGTAAATCAGCCATGATCTGCCCAGATTGTCATCAAGAGATTTTACGGAAACACTGATTTGTCCGAGCATGCGTGCCTGCTCATAGTTACCTTTTTGAAACTCAGAGTATGAAGCTCTTAAACGCGTATTGATTGCTTCAATATTGCCCTCAACAGAGACACATTGCATATCGTCAAGATGAGGATGTAGCAACTCAAAGGCAACCCCAATTTTAGTGCATCTTCTTCGTAGCGTATCAAGTTCTGCCTTAGTATTTTTGATATGCTCTAGTTGCTTTATTTGGGTCTGCAACTGCACATATTGGTCAATTTCATCTCGTGTTTGTTTTACAACATCAGTCAGCATCTTTGTCATCTTCCCGCAAGAGCTTAGACAAATCCTGAATAGTCATATCATACAGTTTGTGGGTGGTTTCGATGAGTGAATTGACTTCTTCAGTTTCATCATGAGATATTTTGCTATCTCGCAAATCCAATTGCACTTTGTGCATTGCTGCAACAAGCGTGTCAAGATAGTCTGCATAAGTTCGCAGTGGTATAACCACTTCTCGGTATCCCTTTGAGATAAATTTAGCGCGATGACGTAAAGTACGGTAACCGAGTGCCCGATTAGCACTCATCAACAAATCTTCAAGCCGATCCGCATCAAGACGTTTAAATTGGTAAATGAGATTAGCATCTATGTTGTAGACAGGCTGGATATGCTGAAGTAAATCATCAATCATGTTAAAAATGGTCTTTATCTCAGTAGTGGCGAAAAGCTTTTCCAGATTTTCGACATAGCGATGAAGTTCATCGAAAGCTTCATTCACGACTTGTTGAAACGAGTTTTCCAGTTTGTTGTGAACAGCAATAGCTACATCCCATTCCTGATGACCGTGCTCTTGCCGAGTATCTTCATCTAGGGATTCAAGAACCCAATCAGAGTCCTCAAAATCGTGAAGTATCTCAATTGCAGGAGCAGCGTTAAGAAAGCGCACCGCTGTACTATCGCCCTGAGGAGCGTTTAAGTGTTCCAGCACAGTCTGCAACATGATCGGTGCAGCGCGATCACGCAACAAATCCTTTATAATTTGTTGCCATCCCTGTGGCAGATCACTAGCCGATGCTAGGTTATTCCACCGTTTTTCTTGTGCATCCGAACTAAGGGCTGAGAACGCAATTACCTGCTGAAACAAATCTGCTAAAGCATGTTGCCCCTCTGACAATTCACCAGTTAAACACGCTAATAGAATGGCGTTTTGAACAAGTAACCGCGTCAGCAAATCACTTTCGACTTCTACGGGCGCTCTAAGGCGAACATACTCAAATATCTTCTTTTCTTCCTGTTGAAGCCAGGCCTCAATAGCGACAAGATGTTCTCCATACTGGGCAGTAGTAAGCTCTACCGTGCGATCATTCAAGTTTGCAACAGCTTCCAGAGCATAACGTAGCGAAGATGAACGAGAGAATATCAATTGACCTCTGGTTTTCGCGGCTTGTCCTTCTATCGCAAAATATGAGCTGGCCCGACTAGGTGATGGGAAGTTGTTCAAAGATAACCCATAGGCTTCCCATTCAATACCAGTTTGGAAGAGCGAAGCAAGCCACTGCAATAATTGATTCGCTACTTGGCTTGAGAGATACCCATCGCTCACCCAATTACTAATGTCATCGATATAATCACTTTGTGTCTTGGCTGTGGATATTGGACTGTCCGATGAAGTTAATGTCTGTATTTCTGGTGTCGTATTTGCAGAAGAACCATCAATCAAGGCTGTTTCTACTGTTCCATATGAATCCACATTTGAGGTCTCAATCGAACTATCGGTCCGTCCCTCAATAACTGTCAAGTCGAATGCTTCAAATATCTGAGGATGTAGGCCACCAACATGGTCACCTCGCTTGTAGACATTCTTATCGCCCCAGTAGAGAAAGAGCGTTTTCAGACGTTCTACATCTTGCTCGCCTTGCTGGTCAACAATTCTTGCATGGGCGGTAGGTTCAAACTCCTGCGTTGCAACAGTAGGGACTAATTTATTCGGCGGTGGTGGAAAACGTCCTGAGGCTACTTGTTCGCCATGGCTTTGCAAGATATAGGATAGAATGTTATCTAGCAAGGAACGAGGAGTACGAGAGTACTTGTTATCGAGATTCCTGTACATACGTACTAGGGCTGTAGAATTAAAGGGGTAAAGTCCTACTGTAGATTGTGCATCGCTAGACTCAACGGAGATATTTGCATACCCAAAGGCATTATGGCAGGGTTCACGGAATTGACAACTCATACATGCATTTGGCAAGCTAGACTCGTTAGCACCGCTTTTTTCCCAGCTTTCGAGACCCTCTTGATCAAGACGAATAGCATTCAGATAACGAGCCACAAATTCAACAATTGTGCTTTCGTCTCGAAGCATATCAGATTCGTCAATTCCAGCCTTTGCATTCAATGTGAGTTGATGTGTGATGCGTTCACGAACATTGTCAGGTAGATTATCGGTAAAATAGGCATCTGTTATGCCAATAACTGAAGTGAGACGACAAAATGCGCGGTTCGTACCACCCGTATGTTGAGTAATGAGAACATCAATCAGACCCGCATCAATACCGGTGAACGCCGTGATATCTTCAATAAATAGGGCAAGATTTTGTCCCTGTTGTTGTAGATGACGTCGAAGTTCATTGAACATTTCCCGAAGATCGGATGAAGTTAAATTAGCGGTTCGACTAATTGCATAATTGGTAAGGAGAAAGTTCAGATAGCGTGCTAGTTGCTCTCGTTGCTTACTGTTATCTCTGCTAATATCATCAGCCACCTCTTGTACATTTCGGTAGCCTTCCTGACTGATTTTTCTTCTCTGTTGAGGGTCAAAGAATAATTCTTCTGGCTTAAAACCAGGAACTTCATCACTACGTAGGCCCCGTCCTTCCTGCAAATACTTTACTACTCTCTCGATAGGGCCATCCGGACGTTTAAAGTGTTCTCTAACAGTTTGATCAAGAAGAAAAGCGTTTATTCTTTCCGCAGAGATCCGACGATGCAATTTTTCATGCCATGTGACTTCACTAGTGGCAACCTGCAAGTTATTCAACAGTGTGTCAGCCAGGCCTTCACTCGATAATATACTTGTCGCATTCCTAAGCTGATTCAGTTGTTCATTGAGCTTGGGACTCTGAAAGACACCGGAGTCGATGATTTGCTGAATTGTTCTTCTTAGACTTGCGTTGGCACGCTCAATCAATAGCACTCGATCTTCAGGATGCTGCTGCTTGTAACGTTCAAAAAGCCATCTAATAAGATGTGATTTACCTGTTCCAGGAATACCCTTAACCACTGTAAAAACATGTTGATCTTCCCGGGTCATACGTTCAAGCTCAGCAAGGAGATTTTGTTCGCTGGTATTCGCAATCTCCAAAGGAGATTTTTCATACACGATCTCTCGCATTGGCATATGAGTAGC
>CAZCVM010000275.1:0-4303 GCA_964501965.1 uncultured Leptospiraceae bacterium
GCCCGCTGCATAATCTGCAATTTCCAAATACGGAACAATCACAGTGCCAGGTTGATTTTGCAATCCTGAAATATAGGGCAAATCAAAACCGGATAAATTGTCTATATTTGCGTCACCGTCCCGCGCAAGCTCAGCCTGCAAGATAACTTTTTTGCTGGCACGCATACTATTGATCAATGCCATATCCGAGGTATAACCGATTTTTTGGTGCAGTGAGAAACCAATGACTATTAAGGAGCTGGATGTTAGCTTATTGATTGCCTGGCCCAATAAGTCTCTTTTCCAGGGGAAATGGCCAAGTGCCTTTTCGCTTTTGTCATCTGCCAATATGACCAGTGTCCGGTGCATGGAAAACATATTGGCAGGAATGTTTTTTTTCTGTAGATGCTCTACGGATGGGGGGGGCAGTTGTTTTGTTTTGCACGCAAAGGTCAAAACAATCATGGCCATTATCAAAAAAATATTGGCAAGATTTTTGATTCCCAATTTTTTTTGCCTTAATAATATTGATTGCGTCATTCGCGCCCTCCCCAAAAAAATTCCTTTTGTATTGTATTATCGGTTTTGGCAGAGCAAAAATAAAACTTTGCGGCAAAATAGTCGCCGCAGAAACTGGGTCTGGTTTTTATTGATTTAGCCCTGGGACAGGCGAATCAACGATGCGGCCGATAAGTGTGGCAGATGTAGCCTGTGTGATTTGTACATTGACCAGGTCGCCGGCCATAGTATCTTTTTGGGGAAAGACTGCTGTATGGCCCCATATTGTTTTGCCCATAAAATCAGTTGGATTTTTTTTGCTCGGTCCTTCTGCCAGTACCTGCACGGTTTGACCGATCAGTTGGCGGTTGTGGTGCAAAGACCTGGCTTGCTGCTCGGAAACTGCTTGCGTGACACGATCGCTTTTGATTTGGTCGGGCACATTGTCAGTCAATTGTTTTTGCGCCAGAGTGTGTTCTCTTTGAGAATATTTGAATATAAAAGCACTGTGAAAATTTATTTGCGCCATCGCGTTCAGGGTAAGACTGGCGTGCTCATCGGTTTCCCCGGGAAAGCCAAAGATAATGTCCGTGGACAAGTACACAGCCGGCAAATAATGGCGGATTTTGTCCACTAGGTCCAGGTATTGGCGCAAAGTGTATTCGCGCCGCATTTGCTGCAAGATAAAATCAGAACCGGATTGCAATGGCAGATGAATCTGAGGCATGATATTTTTGTATTGAGCCATAGTACGCAATAACTGTTCAGGAAAGTCTTTGGGATGGGGTGAGGTGAAGCGTATCCTGACAGAGGGAAATTGCGTCGCGATGTATTCGATCAATTCAGTGAAAGTAAAGATTTGTTTTTCAAAAAAAGATTTGTTAGAATGGTTGTCATTATTTGTTGAGTCTTGAGCAGTGTGTTGAACTTTGTACTGATAGGAATTGACATTTTGACCTAGGAGCGTGATTTCCTGGCTTTGATGATTGTTGCTTTTTTGGATCTGTGATTGTATTTGCTTTTTGATTTCTCGTGGCGATAAACTGCGCTCTCTGCCCCTGGTAAAAGGTACTACGCAAAAACTACAGAAATTGTTGCAACCGCGCATAATGGTGACAAAACTGGAAACCGAGTTGTTTTGCGGCAGTGCAATGCCGTGGTATTGTTCCTCTTTGTTGAGTTTGGTAAAAAGGCCAGGTTTTGTCAATGGCTGCCACTGTGTCAAGAAATCCGGAATTTGTCGGTAGCTGTCCGGGCCGGCAATGAGCTGAATTTTGGGGTCATGATCCAGAAGTTTTTCCTGGAGATTTTGCGCCATGCACCCCAATAAACCAATGACAGCGTTTTTTTTGCCATGTTGGCGAATATGCTTAACCCGTGAAAAAATCCTATCCTGAGCATTTTCGCGCACAGCGCAGGTGTTCAAAAGAATCCAATCCGCGTCAGCAATATCTTCCGTGAAAACAAGACCCTTTTCGCGGCACAAAGATTGGACAATCAGGCTGTCGCTTTCATTCATTTGACAGCCGTAAGTTTCAAGATATAGTAATGGTGGAGTCATTGTCAAAGAAGCTCCCAGCGTTGTAGTATACGATGGATCTTGCCTTTTTCCATGGCTTGAATCAAAGCGAGATTGATCTTGCGGTAGTCGGGATGATCGTATCTGGTGCAAAACCCATAATAATCCTGCTCGTTTTGTATGGGTAGTATTTTCCAATCCATATCTTTGTTTTTATTCTTATAATGTTTGAGTATGGGGAAATCCGACACTATGGCTATGACTTTTTTTTCACGCAATAGTGTAACGGCCTCCGGGATACTTTTGACTGGTACAATATTTGCCTGAAATTTTTTCGCAAAGATCATGCCTGTGGTTCCCTGGATGGCCGCTACTTTTTGATCGGTCAAAGATTTTGGAGAGTCAATGCTGGATTCTTTCAACCGAATCAGCGTGAAAGATGTGGCAATGCCCGCTGTCATAGATGAGGCGGTGATAAGAGCAATGATCATCCATGTGGCAGTCAACATTCTTCCTGCTCTTGTCAGGGGAGTTAGGTCGCCGTATCCTACTGTAGTAAAAGTAACAATCGCAAACCACATACCGTTGCCCACGCCCGGTAAATATTGTTTGGCGAAAATAGGATTTTTTTTGCGTTCCGCCAGCCAGATAAGATTGCCTACTAAAAAAAGCACAACAATCAAAGAAAATACTCCCCAGAGAAAAGTAGTACGCAAAAATGGTTTAATTGTATTCCATATAGAAGCACTGTCCTGGTAGGCTAAAATGGCCTTGGTACTGCGATAATACGGCTGGGTAAAAGCTACTTGTTCCAGACGCTGTGCCGTGATTGTGATCGGTCCCGCAGCAAAATCAATGTCTCCTTTTTGAACCGCTTGCAGCATTTGTTCAATATTGTCATAACGGACAAAATCAAAGTGCATTTTGGCTTCAAAGCCCAGCTCTTTCCATATTTCTGCTGTGATCCCATGGATTTGTTTGCCTTTGTGCATTGTGAAAGGTGCTGATCCGGCCATACCGATTTTTAGCATACGATCCTGGGCCAAAGCCGGAAAAGTGGCTGAAAAAATGATCAGACATGCAGCGTATATCAAATTGTTTTTTGTTTTACCTATCATTGTGCCCTTATGTACCTTTGATTTTTATGTTGTTTAGAAATAATTTTTTTGTAAATTATACCATATTATATACAAAAGTCAAAGATTTTTTTAAAAATTTAGCATGCTATTTATCCTATAGATTTATTTTGATTGATTATTTGCTCTTTTTATGTTATATTTGCTAAAATTGTTGCATTAATCTTTCACTTTTCAGGCAATTAAGTCGTATTAAACTTATAAATGAAATAAATAATTAAAAGAACACAAAGAACGAAAAGAAAAGAAAAAAAGAGTAATGCAAAATGAAAATAAAAAGCAAACATAAAATTCATATTCTAATTTTGGCTGTGATAGGGCTGGTTTTTCTCAATTTTGGCTGTAAAGGAGATCTGGCCCAGGATTTAATGGATTTGCAAAATCCTCAGCAAGCAAAGCTTGCAGGGCCGGTATTTGGTTTGACACCAGGAACCTACTATGATACGCAAAGTGTTTCTTTGAGTCACGCCAATACAGACGCGCTGATCTATTATACTTTGGATGGTTCCGATCCGCAATGCAATGAAGCTACAGAATACAGCAAAGCCGTGACTTTGTCCAGTGACACAACCGTAAAAGCTATTGCCTGCGCAGATGGTTGGCTGGCCAGTGATATAGTTTCTGCTGGCTACCAGATCAGTGCTGCCCAGCCGGAGTTTTCACCAGCCAAAGGATCCTACCAGTCCGCTCAGACGATTGTGCTTAGTTCGCAAACTGCGAATGTTGCAATGTATTATACATTGAATGGGACAAAGCCTGAGTGCGGCAGCTCCATACAGTACAATGGTTCCGGGATATTCATAAACAAATCCAGTACAATCAAAGCGATTGCCTGCCGCAGTGATTTACAGGCCTCAACTATTGGCCAGGCAGAATATGATATTTCTTTTTATATCATGGGTGAAGCTTACGGATTGAGCTCAGGGGAAACAGTCACATTGCAAAATAATGGCGGCTCTGATTTGGTTTTGACCGGCGACGGCAGCGACAGAATTGCTTTTCAATTTAGCGCGCCAGTGAAAAATGGGGAAACATATTTTGTGTCTGTGAAAACCCCGTTTCCTGCTGGTAAAGCTTGCTTAGCAACCAATGAATCCGGTCAGGTGGCAAACGCAAGCATTACGGATGTGCGAGTCCAATGTGAAGCAGCAAAAACCATTTCTGGAAGCAT
>CAZCVM010000276.1:0-4283 GCA_964501965.1 uncultured Leptospiraceae bacterium
TTTTTTTTCGCCGTTTCATGATTGCTTTGTATTCATTTTGTTGAAAAAGACTTTTATTTTACATTATATTATATTTTTTTTCAATATTTTACAATACTTTAGAATGGATACTAAGGATACTAAAAAATTTGGCCGCAATCATGCGTAAAGCACGATTTTTTTCACATCAATCATTTGTACTTTTTTCATATTATTGTGCAAAATGATTTTAAAAAAGGATTTTGGCAAGTTTTGTTTTTTTTTATGGAAAATTTTCTGCACAGTGCAGTAGCTGGATTCTAAAAATTGATTTGCAAGCCGGTTTTCAAATGGCCGCTATGAATCAGACCAGAATCCGTACTATTGGCTACCAAAACCATGTATTCTGCGCCGATTTGCAGCCAGAGACGATTCCATTGACGATTCCATAGAGGAAAAATCAGTTTTACATCTGCAAAGAAAGCGGCATTTTGGTAATCTCGAATGGTTTCCGTCAAAATAGTTTCATTGTTAATGCTAAAGATTTTGTTGGTTCGTTTCATGCGCATTGTACTCTGATTGAAACCGATCCCAATAGTAGTGCTTGCGTCCATGAAAGATACGATCTGGTGTGTGTATTGTATGGTCCCAAATCCAATATGGCCGGATAGATGCAGGTCCATAAATGATTGCTCTTTTTTTTGGTAATAGCCATAACGAATTCCCGGATGAAAAAGCCATATTTTAGAATGCAACCAATGAAAACCAATATTGCCGCCGATATCTGGCTGAAAAATTTTCGGATAAGCAAGAACAGATAAGAAAGGCTCTAACTCTACTGAGAAAGTCGGGTGAAATGGTGTTTGTGTTTGGGAAGAATGTCTTGCTTTTTCAATGGTAATGGCATTTTCCAAAAGGGCAAATTTTTGAAGCGGATTGAGGATGCGGATACCCAGAGTGGACAGCGGAAAATTTTGAGGATGGAAATGGACTTGAATTTTTTTGTCAGAAATAAATTTTGCGGACAATTTTGTTTGCTTTATATCACTGTTTGCTTTATCTTCGATGATTGCGAAAACTTCTGTTCTGCTGTTGAAGTTTTCACCATATATGGTAAAAACAGCATTTTTTTGTTTTTGATAAAACCGTGTTTGAGATAGAGATTGAATTTTCGGGGTCATTGGCTGCTTAATGGAAAATCGTTTCCAGGGCGTCCAGCCAATGATTTTGTCAAAAATATTGATAATGCCAATGCGTATTTCATATTCGCCATAGTTCAATTGCGTTTGTATAGCATTGGTACGCACTTTTTGTTCCAATATGATCTCACCATTTTTGTTTCGGATTTGCAATTGATAAGCTGATGCTCCCGATACAGCCGGCCATTTAAGTGGAATGGTTTTGGGTTTAGCAAAAAGAGTGTTGCCAATGGTCAGGCATAGCAATATAGACCAAAACAATACAATGCTATGGCGGTGATTTTTTTTTATTTTGGTTAAAAATGTACTATTCAACGAATATTTCATCAGGAATTTCCAATTTGGGAATGTTGATTTCTTTCGTATAAACAATGGAAAACGGAGCTCTGGCTGCGGAACTGCGGGCAGAAACCTTGCCTGTTTTGTCTGTCCGCAATGCTTTGATGGCCCATGAAAAATTTCCTACATCCAATGTTTTGAATTGGGTAAATGTAACCTGATTGTTTTTTGTTTTTGTGCTCCATATTTGCTTGGGGCTCCCGCCTCTGATACGATATATCATCAATTCATATAAACTTGCTCCAGTGACTTTTTTCCATTCAAATCGAATCTGATTGTCTTTTGCCAGATCCAAAGTCCTGTCATTTGGAAATACAATAGTCGGAGCACCAAGATTTGCCAATACCTGGAATTGTCTGACAGTACTTTGCAAAGAAAGACTGGAATCTTGATTTCCACCGGCAAAAGAGGTCCGCCAATAATACCGTCCTGGAGCAAGATCATTGATCTTAAAAATATTGGAAGATACCTTTTGCTTTATTAGAGTGTTTTGAAAGTTTTTGGTTTGACTCAATTCAAAAATATAGTCTGCATCGATCCCGGTGAGACGCTGCCAAGAAAACGACAGGCCCTTTTGTTGGATTTTATTTTGTTCAAATTGGAGATTGGTTTGCGGTGCGACCAATACGATTTTGCTGGTTTGACTGATTTGAAAATTTTGTATTTTGCTAAAGGCAGTCTGCTGGTTTTGGCCGTATATTCCGGCGACCCGCCAATGGTATTGATTTTTTTGAAATGTTTGACCAATTTGGATAAAGCTCTTGCTGGTTTTTTGGTTGACAATAGGATTTTGGAATGTATTGTCCCTGCTCAATTGAAAAACATATTGTGAGATTTCCCGGTCACCTTGCCAGGTAAACAGTATTCCATTTTTTCGCACTGCGATCATGGGCAGATTTTTATTGTTTACGGGAGAAATAGCGGCCGGTGCAGGTATTTGTCTTTTTTTGCGGATAGAAAATTGATTGATGGAGCTTTCATGCGCGGGCCAGGCCTCAATATTATTGTTTGCCCGTACTTTCCAAAAATATTGACCATCCTGAAGATTGTCCAAAGCGATGGAAGTGGAGTTTACATCTACGCGCTTCAACTGTGTTTGAAAAGCTTTATCTTTGGCAACAAAGAGGGTATACCTGCTAGCCAGATTGTTTTTGCGCCAGGAGAATGATAAAAGCGGTTTATCATTGAAATACGATATGACAGCATTGTTGTTGGGATAAAGCAATTGTATCCGCGCGTCTTGCACAACAGAAAATCTCTGTACCGTACTGTAGTTTCTTTTTTTATCTTTGTCCAATGCAGAGATACGCCAATAATAAATACCTTCTGGAATTTTTAGAGCAATAGTGGTGTTTTTCAGTTCACGGCGAATAAACTGGTTTTTGAAATCGCGGCGTCTGCTTACTTCCAGGCGGATCGCGCTTTGTATATCGGTTTTTTTCCAACGGAAAGCAATGTTGTATGCGGGATCAAAGGTAATAAAGTATTGACCGTCCAAAGGTTGCGTGGGTGAGAGGTATATTTTTTTAACCTGCATACTGTCACCGGAAAAGGAAGCTACTTGGTTTTGACCAACATTTTGTTCTTTGCCGTTGATATTGACGCTGGCGTTACCATTCTCCACAGTCAATTGCATATCTTTTCCTGATTCTTGAGCGATTTTTAAGTCTGAGTTTTGGGCGGCAATGGTAGAATTGTTTGTTTGGATTAATAGTTTTTGATCATTTGACATGCCGCTGCGCTTCGCGTTCAGCGTCCCAAAAGCAAATTTAATATTTACTTGGCGTTTCGAAAAATCAAGATAAATCATGCTGTTTTCGCCCAGCTCAATTTTTGTTTTATCATTGAGCAAAATGATGGCTTCAGAATTTTTGCCGGTGTGTATGGTATCTTTATTGGCAATAGGGCTGTTTTGTTCCAGCTGATCCCAGACAACCGTGGTCAATTGCTTCCTTTTGGCACTGTTATTTTTGAAAATTACATTTCCTATGATTTCACTTTTTTTAATACTGACACTTTTGTTAAAATCCTGGTACAAAAATATTGATAAAGCGGAA
Source organism: uncultured Leptospiraceae bacterium (assembly GCA_964501965.1). GTDB lineage: Bacteria > Spirochaetota > DYNZ01 > DYNZ01 > DYNZ01 > CAZCVM01. The sequence continues at coordinate 3,554 of CAZCVM010000276.1, forward strand.
ATAGATAAAAAGCTGCCAGTTACGATCCAAAAATCGCTACTCAAGAATTTCATATTTTACTTCTTCCTGATCACCTTGCGCTTTTTTTTCGGGATTGTAATCAATATTATTTATTTTGCGGACTTCATCCATGTTTTGGGGAGTATTTGGATCATCTTTGCGTCCGAGTACAGCATAAATGGTCTGGGGCTCTGTTTTTCCTTTGACCTTGATCGCCGGCATGGCCTCAACAGCGTATGTTTCTTTGACCAGATCATAAGAATCTTGTGATATGAGAATATCCGTGCCAAATGGTTTGTTGAGTGTTTCTACCCGAGAAGCCAGGTTGACTGCGTCGCCGATAACGGTATACTCGAGTCTATCTTCAGAACCTATTTGGCCTGCGATCACTGGACCGGTATTGATGCCGCAGCCAAATTTAATGATCGGCTTTTTGGGGCCGCCCCGGCCTTCGTTAAATTTTCGCAGCGCGTGACGCATCATAAGAGAGGCCTCTACCGCCGCTTCCGTGACATTGGGCAGTTCAATAATCGCGCCCCAATGTGCCATAATCGCGTCGCCGATAAATTTATCAACAATACCCTGGGTCTTATTGACGCAGGCCACCATTTCCGTCATGTATTCATTGAGAAATTCTACAACTTCAGCAGGTGATAGGCTTTCTGATATAGCGGTAAATCCTCGAATATCTGAAAAGAAAATAGCAGCTTGCTTATTTTCACCGCCCAGC
>CAZCVM010000277.1:0-4278 GCA_964501965.1 uncultured Leptospiraceae bacterium
CTAAATGGCCAATGGCAATTTTTTTGGAAAGATTTTGTTGCGCCCAATGAAACATGCCAGACTAAACAGACAAACAAGAAACCCACATCACAGCCTCAATTCGTGCCGGTTCCGGCTTCTCATTGGCATTATAACCAAAAAATGAAAGAAGAAAGTTTTGGATATGCTACTTATCGATTAATTGTTTTGTTGCCTGAAAATTCTCCGGACTTGGTTCTCAAAACCGGAGAATTTTTATCTGGTTACAAAATGTATCATAATGGCTCACTGATTGCCAGTGAAGGAAAAATCGCGACCCAAAAAAAATATTTTGAACCGGGCATGAAATCCAGAATTCTCTTCCTGGAACAAAAAAGCGGCTGCATGGAATTGGTGATACATGTTGCAAATTTTGCTACCAATAGAGGCGGGATATGGAGTCCCCTTGTTTTGGGCGACCGGCAGACTATTTTGATGCAGCAAAGCAAGGATCAGGCGGTCCATTTATTCTTATTTGGCGCATTAATCATTATGGGACTGTATCATTTAGGGATTTATTTTGTCCGCCGCAGAGACAAATCTCCATTGTATTTTGGAATTTCCGTGACATTGATTGCTTTTCGGACTCTGATCACGGATGATCGTATATTCACCCAGTTTTTTCCATGGATACCCTGGCATATTGATTACCGGATGGAGTATTTGTCTTTTTATCTGGGTGTACCTATGTTTGCCTTTTTTATCTATTCATTGTACAGAGATTTTTTTCACAAAGTTTTTTTCCGCATACTCATAGTTATCGGCCTGGCTGGATCAGCTATCCCCATCCTGGGAACTCCCTGGATGTTTACAAAGATACTCATTCCTTATGAATTGTATACTGTGATCACTTGTGTTTATATTATTTATGTGCTGATTCGAGCGGCCATGCAACGCAAAGACGGCGCGGGTATTTTTTTATTTGGTTTTTTGATATTGTTTATTACTATTATAAATGATATTTTGTATTCCATGCATCTTATTGATACCGGCTTCTTTACATCCTTTGGTATTTTTATATTTATTTTTTCCCAGGCGTTTTCCCTTTCCTCCCGTTTTTCTCACGCATTTGATGATGTAGAACATTTGTCTTTGGAATTGCGACAAAATTCTAAAATTCTGGAACAAAACAACCAGCGGCTTCTGGAGCTGGACAAACTCAAAGACGATTTCCTGGCAAATACCAGTCATGAATTGCGGACACCGGTATTTGGCATTACCGGTATTGCTGAAACTATGATGCACACATTGGAAACAAATCCAATGATCCATACAGAACAAGTAGATAAAATGAAACGCGATTTATCGCTCATCATTATCAGCAGCAAAAGATTGTCCAATCTTATTAATGACATTCTGGATTTTTCAAAATTGAAACACAAGGATATTGAGTTAAGCCTAAAACCAGTGGATTTGTACTCTATCACCAATATTGTCATTGACCTATCCCAATTCTTGATTCATAATAAAAATTTGACTATTGTCAACAATATTAATGAAAATGAATACTTTGTTCAAGGCGATGAAGCGCGGTTGCAGCAAATACTTTTGAACCTGGTTTCCAATGCCATCAAATTTTCAGACCAGGGACAGATCAATATTTCCGCATATAGGTACAAAGATTCTGTTATTCGAGTTTTGGTTCGCGACATGGGTATTGGTATTGCCCCAAATAAAATCCAGGAAATCTTCCAACCGTTCGCTCAGGCAGATGGATCCATTTCCCGTATGTATGGCGGCACTGGTATCGGGTTGACAATAGCCAAAAATCTCATTGAACTTCACGGCGGTGACATCCAGGTAAAAAGTCAGCCAGGCAAAGGTTCTTTGTTTTATTTTACCCTAAAAGCGGCCCCAAAACAACAAAGCTCACTAAACAATCATTCTGCGCAAAAATGGCAAACACCAGAATCAGACAACGTAACACATAATAAAAATTATGATCACAATGCCATCAATAAAACAATGAACGCGCTGGACACAACAATAGAAAGGCCATTTTTAGCGAACAATGCAAACACCTATCCCAATTATGTTCATACTACCGCGCGTCAAAAAATAAAAATCATGATTGTTGATGATGATTATATCAATTTGCAAGTGATGCGCAGTCAGCTCGAATCACAAAACTTTGAAGCCATAGGTTTTAGTGACGGACAACAGGCTTTGGATTATATTTTTGATCAGGATTATCTGCCCCAGTTGATCCTCTTGGATCTAATGATGCCCCGCATATCCGGCTTTGATGTCCTAAAAAAAATACGCGAGAATTATTCCATTTTTGATATGCCAGTCATCATGCTCACAGCGAACAATGACTCCAAAAACCTGTCGTATAGCTTTAGTAATGGCGCAAACGACTACCTGGTTAAGCCTTACGATAAAACAGAATTTTTCGCGCGTGTCACCAATTTACTTTCATTGCCGCAAAACATCCAATACCATGATCAACTTCTGTTAATGGAGCAAGAGCTGGACAATGCCCGCAAAATCCAGCAATCGATCCTGCCGGACAAAGTCCCGACAATCAAGGGACTATCTTTGCATGGCCTATATCTGCCGATGGAATCCATCGGCGGCGACTATTATGATTTTCTCGCGCTCAATGACAGCCAACTGGGTGTCTTTATGGCCGATGTCTCTGGACATGGCATTCCGGCCGCTTTGATCTCCGCTATGGTAAAAATGGCCTTTTTTACTCAGTCTCCGTTTATTTCTCAGCCAGATCAATTGCTGACCAATTTGAACAATACATTGATCAATAATATAGAAAATCAATTTATTACTGCTTGTCATTTATTTATCGATACCGATCAAATGAAAATGATATATGGACGCGGCGGACATCCTCCGCTGATAATTTTGGACAAAAATACCGGACAGCTGCAATCGATTTCCACGCGTGGCAAATTGATGGGCGTATTCAAAAACCTGGATTTTGAAACCAAAGAACTGGATCTAAAACAAGGCCAGCGGATCATCCTTTATACGGACGGCATTATTGAAAGCCAGAATGCGCTGGGAGATTTCTTTGAAGAAAACTTTTATGAGATTATTAAAAAGTCTACGCATCTTGACGCGCAACAATTCAACCATTTTGTGGTTGCCTCCTTGACCGAATGGCTTGAAAATGAAAAAATCGTTGATGACATTACATTGGTGACTCTGGATGTAATTTGACAATCTCATAAAAATGCAAAAATCACAGTGTTCTTCAAATATTTTTTCGTTGGGTGCAAAGCAGAGCGCAGCATTATTCAGAAAACGGTAGATTTGTGATAATCATAAATATGATAGCAAGGTACACTGTTTTGTATATGGGCAAACCGTGTTAAATTTCAACATTGCATCGTTTTTTGATTTTTTTTTGCCAGACAGTAAAAAAAAAGACTGGACAAGAAAATAAGCAGGCATAGTCTTTTCTAGAGGGTTCTTTCAAACTCTGGCAATTTGAGGAACAATCTCTTTATATAAAACTATTTACATCAACATGGAGGATATATGAAACCCAGGCACTTTCTCGTTATTGCCGTGACAGTATTGAGCGTTATAGCTGCAGATGTCATGGCCGGGAGCAAAAAAGTAATCGATTCCAAGGGAATCGCTAACATGATCTTTGCGTCAAAGGGCATCAGCAAGGGCAGAGAGGACTCGGCGCAGTTGAAAACAAGCTTCACCTCCCGCGACAAAATATTCGCTAGGTGTTACTTTCCCCGCGCCATCGGCAGATTTAGCAGGGGTGAGAAACTCCACCTGCATCTCTACCTTGACGGCAAAGTCATCTGGCGCGGCACTTACAGTGGCAGGACCCTGCCCAATGCAAAATGGGATCAGATACAGCTTTACATCCGCAATACCGGCGACGACGACTTCAATGGAAGAATGAGTCGTGCTCTGGACAGGGCCTCTTCAGGATCGCACAAGGTCATGTTCGTCCTGCTACGTGACAAGTTTATGAAATACAAGAAGGTGGTTAAAGGCAACCGCGTAACAAAAGAACGAGTTTATAAGCCGGTATACCTGTCGAAAGGTATCTTTAACTACGTTGTGAAATAATGCAACTGACCGACAAATGGCAACCACCCCGCCCTGCGCAACCACCCCGTAAACCACCCCGCCCTTCGGGCACCCCTCCAGAGGAGGGGAATGAATGAGGGACTTTACGGTGCGTAGGTGTAGAAAATCATCCCAAGGTGTCAATTGTGGAAAAATTCCCCTCCCATGGAGGGGTGGCAGGCGAAGCCTGACGGGGTGGTTCTT
>CAZCVM010000278.1:0-4266 GCA_964501965.1 uncultured Leptospiraceae bacterium
GCTGGCATCACTTTGTACAGTATCAATCAATCTCCTGAAAATAGAGATTTTATTATTAATGATACGGATACTATTCTTACCACAACACGCCAGATGATAGATATATTGGGTCCAGTGGCCTACAAAAGTAAATCCGCTACTTCTTCTTTAGCATTGATGATGTCTCTGGATGTTATTGATCGGCTAAATTCTCTTTTTACCCAGCCTGATTATGCTTTTGAAGATCCCAAGCTTGTATCCAATTGGGCAGTGATTGCCTATACATTGGAAAATAATTGGAGTTCATTTCATGCGGATATGCAAGACATACTTGCTTTCAATCCTTTAGATTATTTCATTGTGTCATCGTCGGATATTTCCACTGTATTGGCCAGTCCAGACGGCAATGGCGCGACGATCTCTATCAGTATGGACAATGTGATGAAAAAAATCGATGAAATGCGCAATGCTTATAAGCGCGTATTGCAGACATTTATCTTCCTGACGCGATTGATGGATACTGGATTGGATGGTTCTCCCAATGCGAATCTAGAAAAAGTCACCAATTATAAACAAGCTGTAACGGAATTGTATACACGCTTACAACAGTTGGATGTTGCAAAGATCGAGTCCAGTGACGGAGTGTTTGGGAACATCACCCAAGCTATGATACAAATAAAAAAGGATGTCAGCGTTGTCTACGAAAACTTGAATAATGGTATTAGTTTTTACAATGCTTTTTTAACTTATGAACCTTTGTTGTATGATAAAGAAACGGCTCTTGTTGATTTGATGGGGCCTGGTAATGAGCTTGTCGCAGCCCAGGCATATTTTTTGTCAAAGCATGGCGTGTCGATTAGCAATTATTTGATATCTTTTACCGGGGCAGGTACGGTGAATGATAGTTTTGCCGGCAATAGTCTGGATTTGACAGCTTGCGGCGGTCCCGACGCGCAGATACCGGGTACTTTTTTGCTGCCTGAGTCAGGCGGGGGGGGCGAGCTTTTTTTTGAAGCGGTCAACACGGATTGGATGCGGCCTTGCAGCCCAAATGACGGCGGGACTGCACCATAATTTTAGCAAAACAAAGAATAGAGTATCAATTTGAAAATGAAACCAAACAAATATATTTTTTTTCCTATATTGCATTTTTTGAGTCAATTTTATCCGAAAAGGCTTTGTCCAATGTTTTTGATTAAACAAAAAAATATAGGTATTTTATTTTTTTCTTTTGTATTCATTCTTGTGTTTTTATCTTTTGATTTGCAACGAAGCTTTGCAGTGACTTTTGCTCCCAATGTAAGGCCGCTCTCGCCCAGGGTTCAGGGTATGGGCGGAGCTTTTGGGGCTTTAGCCAATGACAGTCAAATGTTGTTTTACAATCCGGCCGGAATATTGCATCGCAATAAATACGGCACAGATAAGGGCGAGGCTTTGTTTACTGTGATGAATCTAGGTTGGCGCGGCTACAAATCTTATCTGAAAGATTATGAAGTTGATGCCGGTGATTTGGCTTTGGGAATTGTCAATCCAGTGGACTTTTTGGATCGTTTGGATTTTCAGGGCTTTAGCAAAGATTTCAATGATATTGAATCTACCCAGGGAGAAAGTATCCAGGATCGATTTAATTCTATATATGGAGCTGGAGTTCAGGGGCCTTTTCATATTAGTTATCTAGCGCGAGGTTGGGGAGTGAGCTATTTGGCCAGTTATACGGATATTTCTGTGAGAATGTACAATGGTCTGCTTCCCAAAACCGCAGTTTACGCATACAATACGAATATTGCGCAGGCAGCTTACGGCATACCTCTTCAATTGGCGGGCAAAGATTTCTATATTGGTGTTGCTGTCAAATATCAATCCCTGGTTTATTTGGACCGGCAGGGCGTGGATTCATTGTCAGCAGCTTCCTGGCCAACCAATGAAAAGGATCCATTTGCTTCCATGATTTTGGAGAATAGTTATTATGGAGCAGGCCCGGGCATTGATTTTGGTTTATTGTATCAGGCTCATAAGTCTGTCCGTTTAGGTTTTTCTTTGCTCAATGCGCCCACTTATTTGCTGGCAGAAAAAAGCGGACTGGTTCAAGGCGAAAAAAATCGTTTTGTTTCGCCAGTAGCGATTGCAAGTGTCTTGTATGAACCATACTGGTTCAAGGATTGGCTTCAAAGTTCCTGGTTGGGCAGTATTTTTACTGGACTTCGTTTATTGGTTGATTATGAATTGGATGGTCGCAGTTTGGATGAGCAATGGAATTTTTGGTATGGTTGGAAAGCAGGCATAGAAACGAGCTGGTGGCTCTGGAAAGGGGTCCGTTCCTTGTTTTTTTTGCGGGCTGGCATTCATCAGGGATACTATACCTGGGGAGCTGGATTGGATTTATTTTATGTAAAATTGGATTATGCTTATTTTCGGGAAGAAATGGGTCCCAAAGCTGGTTCTATCGAGCAAACAACGCACAATGCTTCCTTGCGTATTGAATGGTGAGAAGGTTAGAATTTTGATTATGAGTTTGACACTATGAGCTTGATTATGATTAAAAATAACATTATTTATAAAAAACATCAGAAATGGGTTTGCATTGTTTTTATTTTGCCCATATTCTTGTTTTCGTTTGGAGCAAAAGTATTTGCGCAAAATGTGCCAGCCAATTGGGGTTTGTCCGCTGATTTGGGTATGAACATCCTCCATATTTCTACTAAAAACCGGTTTTTTGAATTGAATGAGGATATTGGTAGTCATTATTCCGAATTTAAATTTGAAAACCCGAACACTAATATGGACAATGACGGAAAAATAGACGTAAGAGGCAAAATGCGCCAGTTTCATCTGGGTGCCAATGTTTATTACAATTCCATTTTTAGTCAAATTCAGTATAGCAAAAATATTACTTTTGACTCTGAGGAAAAAGACAGTGGCGTTGTATCCGGGATGAAAACCACAGAAGTTTCTGATCTGGATATTTCTGTGGGAACGCATTGGCAGCGTCAGGGAGCGATGTCTACTTTGGTATTTATGCTCGGAGTGACCAGACTCGGTCATAAAGGTTTTGAAGACAATATGGGCGGACATACATACTTTTTAATGTCTACAATGCGGTTTGCTCCCATGTTCAGTGTGCACAAATATTGGGAAATAGGATTTTTCTTGGAGGCATCCGCTGGCATACCGATTTTGCTGACAGATACAGTTTTTGGAAAAATAAAATATAATGATTTGTTTGATGATTTACCTGTTCCAGAAACCAGTGGTTATCTTTTTAGGATGCAGGGCGGATTGCAGTTTTTTTTACCCAAGTGGGGCGTATTTTTTCGCAATGGCGTGCGTATGCGAATGTATGAAATCAGCGCGCAAGGCAAACTTAATGGAAGTGATTTGTCTGTTAAATTTTCAGGCAATGATGAGGCTTTTTGGTATTTGACCATTGGGTACTATTTTTCCCGACCTAAGTACAATTTTTATGCAAATACCCAATAATATTGAAAATAATAATGGTTTAGAATGATGAATAACACACAAAATATACTGGCCGCGACCCGATGCAAAATATGGTTTTTTAGTTTGCCTTTTTTTGCTTATATTCTAGCAGCGGTGTTATTGCTGTTTTTTTTCGGTGCTTGCAGTCAAAAGAAGATTCTCAAAGTAGAAGATCCTTTTGCGTATTCCAAATTTGAAAAGACACACAAAAAGAAAATGAGCAAAGAGTTTGTTTCTTTTTATCAAAAAGAAGTCGAACCCCAAATACAAACAAGCATAAAACCGGATTTTATTCAGTCGCAAAACAATTTGCTGGACAGTGTTGCCAGTCCTTACTCATCAGCGATGGTGGTTCTCGCGGATGTTGATGCTCAAGGAAAGGTACAAAAAGCAGAGTTTGTCACAGAGGGATCGGATGAGGAAAAAACTCGCGTACTGGCATTGGTCAAATCATTAAAAATGAAGCCCGCTTTGTTGGGTGGCAATAGTTATCCGTCAAAGATATATATTCGTTTTTTGCGATAATTTTTTAATAATAGTTCATAAAAGGATTTTAACGAATTAATAACTGATAAAGAAAATTAGTAAAACTAAGTTAATAAAAAAATCACATAAAAAAGTAGTGTAATTGATTTATGGTAAATACAATATTTGCATATATTAAGAAAAAACAGATTTTGTTCATTTTTTTGGCTTTGGCATCTTTTGTTTTTGATTGGTCCGGTTGGTCGGCTCAGGCAAAAGAGTTGTCTGCAAAAACCCCCAAAAATAACAAAACGCAACAAAATCTGAAAAAATTGGAAGCCAAAA
>CAZCVM010000279.1:0-1631 GCA_964501965.1 uncultured Leptospiraceae bacterium
TCGGCCATGCCTTCGGCTGCTTCCAGGGCCACTGCTTGCAGCGCGTGACTTTTCAAATATTCTCCATTATCTTTCAACTGTTCTGCGGCGGCGCGTATACCAAATCCAGTAGATGTTACAAACAAACCAATAAAATCATCTATTCCAGAGTTTTTCGGAGCAATAAAATCCGCTGCGCTCAACTGCCAGCCGTTTTGCTGGCGCGGGAAAACGATTTTTTGAAGAACTTGATTTTTATCGCTGTTTAATATATAAACAGTTTCGCCTTCAGAATACGCTGGAAAAAAACCATATATTGCTTTGCCGCCCATGGCATCATTGTTCAAAATGATATCCTGGCATTCCTCGACAATGCTTTTTAATTGCATGATCTTGGAGTCTTTCGCGGCAAAAGCGTCCTGGGTATTGCCTCGGAATCCAAGATGTTTTTTGTACAACATTCCAGGACTGATGTATTCAAAGGCTTTTTCCAGTAAATCACGGCTCCCAATGCCTTCGCCAGGCAATACATGAATCTTGAAGTCTGCTGGTTTTTGGGGTTGGTAATCATAGTTGAGTATCAATTTTTCCCGTTGCTCTGTGGTTGGGCGTGGGGCGTCTATATTGATTTCACTATTATTTTTGGATTTTTCTTTCCATAGATCCAAAAAAATATCTTTTTGTGTGGGATCCGCCAGGGTATTAACAATATCCAAGCCTTCCATAGCATCCTTCGCGTAAATCGCAGTACCATTGTATACGGAAGCGATTTTTTTGGTGACAAAGTTTTCAGATAAAGCTGCCCCACCGACAATCAAAGGAACCTCAATTTGTTCTACGGTCAAATCCTGAGCAGTCAATATCATTTGCTGAGCAGATTTGACGAGCAATCCAGACAGTCCAATGAAGTCAGGTTTGTATTGTTTGTAGGCCTCAATCAATTTGTCAGAGGGGATTTTGATTCCCAAATTGATGATTTGGAAACCGTTATTGGATAGTACTATATCAACTAAATTTTTACCTATGTCATGGACATCCCCTTTGACTGTGGCCAACAGCATGGTTCCTTTGTGCGAATTACTGGCAGATTCCATGTATTGTTCCAGATGAGCTACAGCGGCTTTCATTACCTCAGCACTTTGCAGGACTTCGGCTACGATCAATCGATTGTCATTGAACTGTCGGCCAACTTCTTTCATGCCATCCATTAATGGTCCGTTGATAATGTCCATTGCCGCGATTTTTTTTTCATGGTACAATGTTTCCAGATCCGCTAACAAGCCTTCTTTGGTCGCGTCTACAATACAATGGGCAACGCGCTGTTCTGGTGTCATATTGATGAGTTGCGTGTCTTTTTTTTCAGCTTGCCCTTTTTTTCCTTTGAAATACTGAGAAAACTCTGTCAAAGCCTGGTGATAGGTTTCTTTTGTGTGAAACAATAAATCTTCTGCTAGTTTTTTTTCATTTTCCAATAAAGAAGGATATCTCTGCAATTTTTCACTATTGACAATCGCAGTGTCCAGACCAGCTTGAACAGCATGAAATAAAAACACAGAATTGAGAACTTCGCGGCCCGCTAAAGGCAATCCAAATGAAACATTGGAAATGCCCAAAGTGGTTTTGCAAAGCGGAAATAGCTTTTTGATTTCTTT
>CAZCVM010000279.1:1641-4265 GCA_964501965.1 uncultured Leptospiraceae bacterium
ATGGGAAAAACCAGCGGATCAAAATAAATATCCTCGGCTGGGAAATGAAATTGCTGAGTCAATAAATTGTATGATTTTTGGGCAATAGCAATTTTGCGATCTACAGTCACACCCATGCCCTGGTCTGGATCATCATCAATAGTGCCCACTACCAGGGCCGCGCCATAGCGCTTGGCCAATGGTACAATGGCATGAAAGCGCTCTTCGCCATTTTCCAGATTGATGGAGTTGATCAATACTTTGCCCTGGATGTATTTGAGACTGGCTTCAATGACTTTTTCATCCGTACTGTCAATCATTATCGGTGCTTTGACTTTTTTTAAAAGCATAGGCAAAAATTGATTCATATCCGTCAATTCATCTCGGTCTGGATTGGAAAGGCATACGTCAATAATTGCGGCTCCCGCTTTGACTTGCTTGCGGGCAATCTCGGTGCCTTCTTCATATTTCCCTTCCGCAATGAGTTCCCTGAATTTTTTTGATCCAATGACATTGGTACGTTCAGCGATCAGGTAGGGCCGATTTTCATTTTCCACCGAGATATGATCTATGTTGCTCAAAAATGACTTAGTTTGGATTTGCGCTTTTCTTGGCTGGAATTTTTCTGTTACTTCCTGTAGCTTTCTGATATGTTCTGGCGTGGTTCCGCAGCATCCTCCGATAATATTGATCCAGCCGGACTCGGCAAAACGGGCCACTGTGCGTGCCATTTGTTCCGGGCTTTCATGGTAATGTCCTTCCTCATCCGGCAAACCAGCATTGGGCATACAGGAGATGTTATAAGGGGTAATATCCGCCAAGGAACGGACATGATCTGTCATGTATTCCGGTCCGGTCGCGCAATTGAGCCCAATGCTAATCGGATGCAAATGCGCCACTGACACTGCCAGGCTCTCAATAGACTGGCCGGCCAGCATTGTTCCCATTGTTTCAATGGTGCCACTGATCATAACGGGAATATCCATTCCAGATAGGTCACGCAATTGTTCCAGGGCCAGGCCGCCGGCCTTAAGGTTCAAAGTGTCTTGTGCGGTTTCTAAGAAAATAATATCAGCTCCGCCCAGCCAAAGTCCACTCATTTGGACAAAAAAGTTTTCTACCATTTGGTCAAATGTGACACCGCCGGTCAGAGAAATCGCTTTGGTAGTGGGCCCCATGGACCCGGCCACAAATCTTGGTTTCTGGTCGGTCGAATACAGGAGTGCCTGGCGCAACGCTATACTGGCTGATTCAAAAGATATTTGCGTTGCCAGGTCCTCTTTACCGTATTCTGCCAATACAATGGGCGATGAGCCAAAACTATTGGTTTCAATGATATCAGATCCAGCTTCCAAAAATTGAGCGTGGATCCGGCCGATGATATCCGGTTTGGTCAAGTTCAAAAGTTCATTGCAGCCATCGTATTCTTCGCCACCAAAGTCGTTTGCAGTTAGATTGAGAGTTTGGATAGTTGTGCCCATTGCGCCATCAAGCAGCAAGATTTTATTTTTCAGCATTTGATAAAATAGATCGATTCTTTGTTGTTTGATTTGTTTCCATTCAGAAACTTGACGAGAAATCTGGGGATCGGAAACGGGTGTATCTGTGTTTGTATACGCGGATTGGTTTGCCCCAAAATCCTGAATATTTTTGATCTGAGTTAGTTGCTTCCAGATGGAGTCTGTTTGCATTGTCATTGGCTTTTCCTTTATTGAAAATATTAATGTATATCCATTTGCTTTTAGTAAAAGGCTTGTGTCCTTTTATCAATTCTGTCTCAAAAAATGTCGCAATTTGGTGAATTGAATTTTATTGTTTTCCAAAACAGCGGTTTGATTTTGAATCATTTTTAACCATTGAAACTGGGACATGTCCTGTTGCGGCTGCAACTGATTCATATTTTTAAGGAAGACATTGTTTTTCTTTAGAATGTATTCGGCAGCTGGATTTAGTTTTTTTTGCCGCGAATGGCGGCGCAGCATTTTTTTGTATGCGGTTTCCATTAAATGATGCCGCCATAGGTGGTGCATTATAGAATGCGCCTGGCGTGACGACAGATAACCTCGATCATGCAGGTTTGCCAGGGACGCAAAAAGTAAGCGTTTGGCATGAGTAAAATGCAATGACATTTCTTCGGCTACAGACCGCACGGATCGAATCGACAATTGGCCGGTCAAATACAAAAATACACAGGCCTGAAAATGATTGCGGGAGATAAATAACCAATCATTTTTTTTATAAAATGGAATCCATGGCCTAGGCTTTACCCAATGAATAACAATGGTTTGGATTTTGGGCCTGGTTATATTTTTGTGGAGATTTCTTTTTTTGTCAATAATCTGCTTGATTTGTTTTGTGGGAACTCCCATCCTTTGTAAATGATAGCTGAAAACCTCGGTGGACAAAGGGTTTTGTGGATGAACGATTTGCTGATACATTAAATAAATGATCATATCCATTTCCCAGTTGTCGCCAAAAAGAGTTATGGTTTGCCGTAGCGGCAACATTGTATTTTTTTGCGTTTGTGAAAAATCCAGTAAATGCAAAAGTTTGAAACCCGGAGTGTCATTGAAATTTTTCTGAAAAAGCTTTTTGTTCAAAGATAGTTTTGGTTTTAGAATGATGCGCGGACGCACAATGCCGTC
>CAZCVM010000280.1:0-2274 GCA_964501965.1 uncultured Leptospiraceae bacterium
TAGCCTATCTCAGGCATTCCATTTGGTTATCAATCAACCTGAAAATTTGCTTTGGCGTCAAATGATTGGTATTTTTTTATTTTTAAGTTTTGTCAATATATACCCGGCTTTGTATGCGCCTATGCTTTACAGGCATCAGATTTGGATTTGGAATGTGGTTCGGCCATTAATAATTGTCCTTTTTTTGTTTTTTGGCAAAGCGCAGGTTGCTATAGCTGAAAGTGGAAAATCATGGATCGAACAACAAGCATTTTTTGCTGTTTTATTTTGGATATACTTGTCTGTTGGTATTTTGCATTTCGCCATATTGTATGTTACCCGTGAAGAAGCCAGACTAGATAGAAAAAAACGCTTGGGTTTACAATGAGTTCGTAAAACCATGATTTTGAATCAATAAATTTAAATTAGTATAAAGGATTGCTTGTGAATCGGCATTTAGAAATTTTGGGCGAAGAAAAACAACAAATATTTCATGATTTGTATATTAAAGATTTTACGCAGCATTCTTTGGAACATGAAGCATTGTTGCGACGTGATCCAGCCGGAGAATTGGCGGTTTATGTCACTAAATCCATAAATTCATCGCTCAAATTGATTTTGCGCGGTATGCTTCAATTGCTAAATGCTGAAATGGGTGTTTTATTTTTGCGCAAACACACTGGCCGGATGGTTTCCGTGCGTAGTCACAGTGAACCCTTGCCGGATATATTTTCCGAGATTCTTCGATTGAGTATGCAACGGGGCGATATTCTTATTTATAAATCGAATGAAATGCTATATGGCGAGAACAATCAGGAAATAGGCGTGTCACCAGAAAATATTATTTGCGCGCCCATTGGCTTGAATGATGAAATATTTGGAGCTTTTTTGTTCACAAAACCCATTACTAAAGATTTTTTTGATTTGGAAGATGAAGAATTGCTTTATACTTTTTCTTTGACTTTCGCTGCTTTACTTCAGTTCTCATCGTATCAAAAAAAAGATGGTACTTTGTTTTCCAATTTTTCTTCCACATTGCTTCTTCTTTTAGAGAAAACTTTTTTGTTTCAAAAATACAAGCGTAGTAATGCGACACTGGAAGAGGTCATTCATGTATCGAAAATGATCAATTCTTCAGAGGATATTCAATCTTTACTTTTGTCCATATTGAGTTCTGCTAAAAAAGTTCTGACAGCGGAATCATCATCACTTTTGCTGATTGATGAAGAAACAAATGAATTGTATTTCAATAATGTTTCTGGCGAAAAAGAAAAAGAGCTCAAAGAAATACGCGTGCCTCTGGGAGCGGGAATCGCCGGATTAGTAGCTCAAACCGGTGAAGCTTTGATTATCAATGATGCTTTGAATGATGATCGAGTTTACAAAACTGTGGACGAGCAGACCAATTATGTAACCCGCAATTTAATGTGCGCTCCATTGCAAGTACGCCAAAACATTATTGGAGTTATTGAAGTACTCAATAGTCTAGGCAGGACACAGTTCAATCTGGCTGATCTCAATTTGTTCAAATCTTTTTCTGACCATGCCGCGCTCGCTATCAACAATAGAGATTTGATTGATAACCTCAAGGCCACAAATATTAATCTGGAACGAAAGGTTTCCGAATTGTCTACATTGTTTCAAATTGGAAATGTTATTACCGAGGCAAAAACATACCAGGAGATTTTTGATAAAACCGTCCGAATAACGGTTGAACAGTTGAAAGTCAGCAATTGCGCTATATGGTTTTATGTGCCAGAAAAACAAACATTTCGCATTATGGCTCAATATGGTTTGCATCGATCTATCGCGGAGCACTCGGAAAGAGACTTGCGATCTACTATATTTCAGGAAACATTTGAAAACGGATATTTTCTGACAGAAAATAATATTCAAAAACATAATCAGAAAAAGGATCATAAAAATGATGTTTTTTGGGATATGGGTATAGCCACCCACAGCCTTATTTTGTGGCCTATCATAGTTCGAGGAGAAAAAGTGGGTTTGATGACTTTGGCAGATAAATCTGATAACACTGATTTTTCTGCTGAGGATGAAAATATTGTGAATGCTTTGGTCAGCCAGATACAAAAAGGATATGAAAGCATTTTGCTTCAAGAAGAAATCATTGTCAATGAAACATTGAAAAAAGAAGTGGAAACCTCTCAAAAAATCCAGGAAGCTATTTTGCCGCACAATGTGCCCAAAGTCGCGGGTTTGGATATGGGAGCGATTTCCAAACCTGCCAAGCAAGTGGGCGGTGATTTTTATGATTTTTCTGTTTTGGATGAGGAC
>CAZCVM010000280.1:2284-3662 GCA_964501965.1 uncultured Leptospiraceae bacterium
GACAAGATAGGTATTACTATCGCAGATGTATCTGGCAAATCATTGCCTGCTGCTTTGTTTATGGCTTCCACTTCGAGCATTACCCGTACTTTATCGCGAAATATTTTTTCACCTAAAGAGCTGTTGGAAAAGGCCAATGATTTAGTTTACGAAACCAGCCAGGCAGGTATGTTTGTAACTATTTTTTATTTATTTTTAGATAAGCAGGCAGGAACAATCAAGTATAGTTCTGCCGGTCACAATCAGCAACTGCTTTTGAAAGCCAATGGACAGATACATTATTTGCATGCCAAAGGGTCTCCCCTGGGCATTATACCTTTGGATTTGCATGGACCTTTTGGCATGGGTGAACAAAAAGTTGAGACCGGAGACTCTATCGTGCTCTACACGGATGGGGTAGTGGAAGCGATCAATTCAAAGAATGAAGAATTTGGAATGGAGCGATTCATTGATGTTTTGCGCCAGAATCAAAAGAAATCAGCTCAGCAAATCATTCAGGAAATTTATTCTTCTGTCAATGATTTTGCTGGTACAGAACCACAATTTGATGATTTTACAATGGTATTGTTGAAAATGGAAAAATAATCGGATCAGGAGAAACCAATAAAATGTATACGCAAAGACAATTAATCACCCTATTAATAAAGCAATCAATATTGAAAAATAATATTTTTGCCATATTTTTAGTTTTGAGTATGATTCCTTCTTTTTCTCCAGCGGCAAATGATAGAGAAGTTGTTAAAAATGTGGCTGGTTTTTTCCAAAGAATTCGTTCTGTGCAGGCGACTTTTTCCATTGCCGAGGGTTCGAGCATTGTCATGCGGGGTATGCTTCGTTATGTGCATCCTGGTCGTTTGCGTGTAGATTTGTCAGAACCAGCAGGCAAAAAGATTATCTCCAGCGGCAGGTATCTTTTTGTGATTGACCAAAATAGCGGTACAGTAGGCCGGCAAAATTTGCACGCTGGAGCTATCAGCGGCGGTTTATCCTTTCTCAATTCTTATGGCAATATTGCTGTCATTCCTTCAGCAAATGGTTATATGATCAGGTTGCGCAAAAAAGGAGCTACCTGGAGTCAGGTCAGTATATCAGCGACAAAAAATTTTATTCCTACCAGAATCAAATTGCAAGGTATCCGTACAGCAGGCACTACCATCACTTTTTCCAATGTCAAAACAGGAATATCTTTTCCGGGTAAGCTTTTTGATTATCGCGTACCCGGAAATATTCAAATGGTAGAAAATCCTCTAAATCTCAAATAGAATTTTCATAGACTATCACCTAACTGCCAATATCAATTAGCTTATCAAGCATTTTTAAGTATTGGTAATCAGATGAGGATGCGGCTCTTAGTATTTTTTGCATATCCATATATTGG
>CAZCVM010000280.1:3672-4259 GCA_964501965.1 uncultured Leptospiraceae bacterium
GGCGCATAAATAATTGCGTCATTTCTGTGGCAGATATTTTATTTTGGATCCATTGCTGCAATAAATGTCTCAACAATGCCAGTGCGCCATGAAAAACAAAATCTTCACAGCTTTCTTTATGGAACCATTGAATCGCATTGTATGTATGCACCTTTATTCGTTGTTTTACTTTTTGATCACTAAAAAAACAAATGTATTTGTTTGTCTGGTTTGGTTTATTTTGATTGGTTTGGCAATTTTGCGTAAATTCTGTATCATTGTTCCAAAAATCAAGCCAGAACAATAGGTCTTGTGTCTTTTCATTTGTATTTACATTTTTGCTGTTGCCGTACTTTGCTTGATCTGGAAAAAAGTCTTTCAAAAAGAAATTGTCGTATGTCCGGTAAAGACCTATTTTTGCTTTATTTTTATCTGTTTCTTTTTTATTTTCTTCTTTGTCAGTCAGGAAGAAATCGGCGATCACAATAACTAATGAGGTGAATATGCTTTCAAAGAAATTTGATTTTTGCGAAAGCCCTTCCAATATTTCCGGCAAAGCAATTCGGGAAATCATTGGTTGCTTTTTATCAATATCCAGAAATGCGGTT
>CAZCVM010000281.1:0-4223 GCA_964501965.1 uncultured Leptospiraceae bacterium
CTGATTTGATTCAATATGAAGAAAGTACTGTTATTAATGGAGAAAAAACCAGGTGTTCAGGAGATGAGCAGATTCTTTTTTTTCCTTTGCTTTACCCCCAAAAAAAAGGCGGTATCGTGTCCGTGGGTTATATGAAGGTTGTGTTGAATGAAAAAAGCGCGGCAGATGATCAAATCTGGCAACACATTCAGGATGCTCAAAAACAGATTGAGAGATCATTGCTTTTAGCGAATGATCATAAATTGGAAGCCCGCGCGGGGATTTTGGATTTCAATACCAAAGGTGTCAAAATGGAGTTGGCTGATCCCAGTGTCATGGAAAAATTGAATGAAGGCGAGGGCTTTGTTTTTGATTTCCATTTTGGCTATGAACAGCAAAAATTCACTATTCGTGGCAAGGTTGTTCATTTGGAAGGCGGTTCCTGCAATGGTACTTGCCGCCTGGGCATAAAATTTATTAGTTTTCGGCAGATACCGGATGTTTTGGGCAATTTTATCAATGGTGAACTGCTTTTTGTCAAATCCATGGCCCGTTATAAGAAAGAATTTCTGGAAAGGCATTCGTGATCATTATTTGATATTTTTCAATCATAGTTTGTATATGTCCATTTGTGATTTCAATTGTTCTGTGTGGTCAATGAGCTTTTTGTTGATACCGGACAAATCTTTGCTGGAAGAGGAGTTGCTGTATGCGATTTCATAAAGATTTTCAGCAGACCGTAGGATTTCGGAAAGACCATTTTTTTCTTCTTCGATGGCCTTGAGTATTTCTTCCGCCCTATACAAAAAATGTTGCGCGTCTTCTTGTAAGCGTTCATTTATATCATCTCCAGTCATTTCTTCCGCTTTTACAACAATGCCATAAATTGTGAAAAAATATCCAACCATATCTGTAATATTCATTTCACTTTTTGCAAAATATTTTGCTTTTTGGTAACAAGAAAAACTAATCTATTTTCTATATAATTCTTGCGTTTTATTATGCTTTATGTATTATTGGTGATATAATTTATGAATTAGTTATCATAAATATTATTTTATACTATAAAATAGTATTTACAAATAAAATATGTGAATTTTAGCTTAAAATAATATTTTTTTTGCTTATTTTTCTTGACTATATTTGTGTTAGTCGTATACTTTGTATAGATTCGCTGCTTATCATGATTTTCTTTCAATCGTCTCTTTTATTTATCTTATATTTTGGATGGGGGGGGAAAGTATGAAAAATGAAATGGATTTTGTGAATTCTTCAGATGAATTTGCTTTGCCGGAAAATTCCAGTTTAGCAGTCAGAGAGTTTTTGGATACCTTTGTAGTTTGGAGAAAGGAGCTTGTTAAATTTCGCAGGTCTTTAGACATTAGTAATGAAGATAGCGTTTTGTTTGTCCATATTGCAGTTTTGCTGTCAAAGCCAGATTTTGATCTGCGTGAAATTCGCAGTCGTTATGATCAAAAACAAATTGATAAATTTGTTTATTTTTTTCTTGGCAATCTTTGTTACGAGCTATACTTTGCTGGTTGCGCGGGCCTAGTGCTTAGTAAGAAATCCAATTACTATCATTCTGATCAGCAGTGTATTATTCTTGCCTCCTTACGTAATCTGCGCAATTTAAAGCCTGAATGCGACGTTGATTATAGTTCCATTAAAAAGCTAGAGGATTTTGTCGATTCTTTTGATGTTTTTCTTGGCGATCCAGATCCCATATTGCTAAGTCGCAAGATTCGCAACCTCAGTGTCGATATTTTTGGTCAGACGTTCCCATTGGCAAACGACGCTCATATTAATGCGATTTTAGCATTGATGTCGAAAAAAAACCAAATATACGCCTTGCGGTTTAATAGGCAATTTTTGAACCCGCTTGACTCTGCTGCATTTATTTTTGGAAAAATTGTCTCAAGTGTTAACGCGTTAAACAATGTTGATGAAACCCATATTATTTTTGATGATAAAATTGTGTCCAGCTATTGTTTGACATTTGCTAATGTTTCGACTCCCGTTTGGCAATCAAGTTTTTATACAAATGAGATTATTGTTCGTCAGTATACCATCAAATTGTTGCTGTCTAAACGATTTGATGATGGTTCATTATATAAGCAAGTCCGTAAAGAAGCTCTGGGTTGGATTCTGGATGAAAGCGAAGATGATAATTTTGACGACGCCCGTAGCAAGCTTGCTTCCGATTATCTTAAGATTCTTTGTCCAGGGAGCTATCGTCACACCAGGCTCAACGATTCTTTGCCAGAACACCAGCGGCTTTTGGGGCTTAGTATAGATTCAGTATTCTATTATCGAACACTGGATTTTCGAGATATAGTTGAGTACAACATTGACAATTTGGCTTACATTCCGTACCCGACTATTCATAGTCATACCCCACTTACTGATCTGAACATAACAATATTGAATTTGCGATCAATTTTGTTGTTACTTAAGGATAGAAAAACAAACGGCAAAATCTCAAGAGGCGTAGTTTTAATGATGATCCGTGACAATTTTTTCGTCGATACTAACGAGGATAAGCGCCTGGCATTGCTGACGTTTTTGATGTTGCTTCTTGCCATCGATCCTCAAATAAACAACAATAATTTTTTGAAGATTAAGACTAGGCTCTCGAAGTATCTGGAATTCGCAGTATCCAGATACACTGAGTCTATGCCCCAAATAAGCTCTTTTCTTTCCACGTGCCGATTTTTTTGTGACGGCCAGTACCTATCTTTACCTCGTTTTGTTGCACTACAAGCAAAAGAAATCGTTGACCATAGAGATGATTCGCAGTCCAAAAATCTTACGTTGCATAGCACAATATTCAAAGATATGCTGTACGAGAACCTCTTGTATTATTCACCCACCAAACTACGTGCATTCATTGATTTGAACGCAAAAATTACCAAGCAAATAATGAAGGAAGCTGTTTTCAAATTTGGTTTGGATGAGTCCTTTCGTAAAGTACACTATAGAAAGGATCTAAAAAAATTTCAAATCCCAGACTTCTTGTCAGCAGCCGTTACAATCCTATTCAAGCAGTGAACAGGCATCATTTTTGTTTTTTATTGGCCAATTTAAACAAGAAAGGAAAAAAAACCATGGAACTTCAATTAGAAAAGTCCGAGTCCAATTATCAGTCAAAAATTGAGTATTTGCAAAGCAAAGCAAGGGCTTTGCGCATGCAAATCTCTTCGCTGTATACCCTGATCCAAACCATGGAAAGCAAGATTAGGGTAAATGAATTCCGGTACAAATCGACATTCAGCGACGATGTCATCGCCCTGAAAAATCAGCAATTGGCACTGAATGTTGTCAAAAATATTCAAGAGATCATTGCTCGAGAAGTGCCAGAAAATTCAGGTAAAATTAATATGGATTTGCTAAAATCCGTTTATGTAAACGCACGCCAAGTCGCTGAGAGCCTTATCCTTGAATATGAGAAAGAAAAGGAGGAAATTATCAAGATAAAAGAGTTTGATGAAGATCGGGATCACGAATATTATTTCAAGCGCGATGATGTTGCTAAGATAATGGAAG
This sequence comes from uncultured Leptospiraceae bacterium, assembly GCA_964501965.1. GTDB lineage: Bacteria > Spirochaetota > DYNZ01 > DYNZ01 > DYNZ01 > CAZCVM01. Next base: position 3,526 of record CAZCVM010000281.1, read on the forward strand.
AAACGCAAAAGGTTAAAACTTTATTTCGAAGCCTTGTAAAATATTTGCACCCGAATGGTATGGAGTCCATGGCGTTGCACAATAAGGCAAAAAATGACGCAAAAACTAAATTGTTTTTGAGAGATTTGTTTATTCAGGCCAAAGAAGCATACCATGGTCACGATTTGTTTACTTTGGAATTAATCTATGAAGTGGTGATGTCTTTGATTGATTCGCTGGATGATGATATTTCATTTGAATTGAGTGAACAAGACTGGCAAAAAACAATTGAAAAATCCCAAAAGGCTTTGTCAATGCTAGACAAAAAAAGGCAATCATTACTAAGCAATCCCGTTTACGATTTGGAATTTTCGATTGATGGAATCGCTCGCACTCGGCAAAAACTAAACAGCCAGGTAAAGAGCATCATCAGCCAGCAAAACCAAGTTCTGGACGAAATTTTAACTCGGTATGGTGTTGAGCCCAGAGCCATCCAGACTTTCATGCAAGACATATTGGAGGAAAGAATATGAAGAGCAAAGAAATCGTGAAGGCTAATCAAGGTATTTGGGAATTAACTCTGGTCGATGAGTTGCAGCAAAAAGGATTGATTGAGACTCAGGCGAAGAAAAAACCGTGGATTGTGTTTAATGATCTTGTGAGCGATATCGAATACGTTGTGCCGTACAAATCTCTATTGTTTGTAATCACTCAATCTC
>CAZCVM010000282.1:0-1896 GCA_964501965.1 uncultured Leptospiraceae bacterium
GCCGCGCTCAAAAGTAATATTGTTGCGCTCATAAAGGATATCTACTAAACCACGCAAAAGTTGATCACGGTCCATCTGCTGCCCAACATAAACGCGAACCATCATATTCGCGTAGTCTTCTGGCGAGCCCAGGCCATAAATACATGAAACGGATGATACAATAATGACATCATCGCGTTCCAATAGCGCGGCTGTCGCCCTAAGCCGCAGTCTGTCTATCTCGTCATTAATGGAAGAGTCTTTTTCAATGTAAGTGTCAGAGACGGGCACATAAGCTTCTGGCTGATAATAGTCATAATAAGACACAAAATATTCTACAGCGTTTTCCGGAAAAAATTCCTTAAATTCGCGGTACAACTGAGCGCACAATGTTTTATTGTGAGACAATATCAGAGTCGGGCGTTGTATATTCTGAATGACATGTGCCATGGTAAAAGTTTTACCACTTCCAGTAACACCTAAAAGTGTCAATTGCTTTTCATTGTTGCGGTACTTTGCCGTGAGATCAGATATTGCCTGGATTTGATCACCGGCTGGCTCATATTTGGATTGGAGTTGAAATATTGAATGGGTCATGGGAATACAGATGCCTTGTTTTAATTTTTTTTGCTATATTTATTGAAACCAGCTTATTGTACAGGCCGCAAATTCGCGTGTATTTTGCTGTATTCTATATATTGATGGGCACTTTTGTGCAAGTTTTCTATCTCCTGGGCCGTGAGTGGGCGTATCACCTTTGCCGGAACTCCGGCTACCAAATGGTGTTTTGGAACAATGAATTTTTCCTTGACCAACGCTCCTGCGGCCACAATGGATTCTGGTTCCACAACCGCTTGATCCAAAACAATGCACCCCATACCCAATAACGCGTAGTCTTCTATCGTGCAGCCATGCAAAGTTACCGCGTGCCCGACAGTGACAAAATTTTTTATATCCAATGGATATTTATTTTTGGTAACATGCAAAACAGACCCGTCCTGGATATTAGTGCCGCAGCCGATCCGTATCCAATGCACATCACCCCGTATGGTACAATTGTACCATACGGATGATTGTTCCTGAATTTGGACATCCCCGATAATAATTGCATTGGGAGCAACAAAACAAGAAGCATCGATATCAGGCTGAATATCATTGTAGTAATACAAAGGCATAGTGTTTTCCTTTCTTTATGAATCATTATAATGAATCATTATGGGAGTAATGAAATTATTTCAATTTATTTTTTGTGAATAAAAATAATATCTTTGCCTATTGCACTGCCAAGTTCCGATTGATGAATATGCGCATTGTAATGGCTCTGGTAAAATTCTATTCTGCTTTGCAGGTAACTGCCAAGAGCTTCCACCAGGTCTTTTGCCGCTACTGTTCCTGCTGCGTATCCTGACTGGGCGCTCAAAGACCATCTGCGGCTAAGGCGTAGTTTTTGACGGGCAATGCTGATATTGGTCTGACTGTTTTGCAATTGTAGATAAGCTTGCCGTGTTTGTAAAGAAATGCCGAGCTGAGCATATTTTTTTTTGGCACGAAGTTCATTGGCCTGGGCAATGGATTTGTCACGGTCTTCACTTGCTTGAAACATATCAAAGCGCCAGGTAAAACCAATGCCAATGCCTCCGTCTATATGCCGGTATGAATCATAAATATAAGGATGACGCAAATAAGGACGCACAGGCGAATAATTGGCATCAATTGTGGCGGCTATACCAATAGTGGGATACAATTTGGCATTGTGCATATTGGCAAGATTGTCATAGGCCTGAATACCGGCACGCACTCTTTGTATTTCAGGACGATTGTTGCGTGCCAGGTCAACATAATATTGCAGTTTGTGCAGATTTTGAATTTTGTATCGCATATCTTTGATCGGCACAATCCTGATTGTTTGCGAATCAT
>CAZCVM010000282.1:1906-4212 GCA_964501965.1 uncultured Leptospiraceae bacterium
CAGGCCGATTTCTCTTTGCAAAGCCCTTAGTGCCAATTTCTGTTGCATTGTGACTTCATTTTTCTTTTTCGTTAATTCAAGCGCGAAAATTTTCAATCTGGAAATATCATTCAAAGTTATCTCACCGGAACCGGTATTGTATTTTTTTTCTGCGGACTGGATGGCCTTGTTCAGCTCTTTTTGCGCCCAATGAGCAATGTCCAATAATTGTATGGTCAGTTGATAGCCCCAATAGTATTCATATATTTTTTTCCTGATGGCCAGTATTTTTTCTTTATGCTCTTGGCGCGCAGCCTGAATACCCCATTTGGCGGCTTTTTGAGCAAAGGACAATTGACCAAAAGTATAAATTGGCTGCATTGCACTGCCCCGAAAACTCATCAAGGGACCCCATTTGCCAAAGTCCCGTTCAAATTGTTGCAAATTGTCAGGGTTTACATGGACTTTGTAAACGGGTGCTGCGTAACTCATAATCTCTATCGTTGGGTAGCTTGCTTTGCGGGCCTTGCGAAGCATCGTCTGGTAGGTCACAATAACCCATTTTGATTCTTTGAGCTGCGGATTGTTTTGCATAGCCAGACGCAAAGCAACACGCGGAGAATCTATTTGCATGGGCAGAATATTTCTGGCATACAATCTTTGTTTATAGTTGTGCAAAAATATGCAGCAAAAAATTCCAAAAAAAATAATTGGAAATCTCGTAAAATGAACCAAAGGAAAAAAAATATCCGACATAATTAATCCTAAGCGCGTGCAAGCTGTTTGTTATTTTTTTTGTAATATTGCATTGGCTTTTTTGTCTACTAAACTTAAAAGGTGATCCAATCCTTTTTGTCGGATAATCCGAAAAAATTGGTTCTTGTAATCATTGATTAAACTGCGGCCATCTATGTGCAGATCATACACAATCGCTTGGTTCTTGTGCATAGTAAATAAAAAATCCAGTTCGATCTCGATATCTTTGGCAGGCACTCTTGTTTGAACCCGCGCGACTTTTTTTTTAAGAAAATACCGGTCAAAAAAAATGTCTGCATCATGGATTTTGATTTGGGAAATGCTATTGCTTTTCTTTTTGGCCGTAGAATAATGTTTTTGGTGTTGTTTGTTTTGTGTGTCAAAACTAGTTAAAGTCAATTTTGAATGAAATATTTTAGAAAAATCTTTCCTAAATTTATTTTTTTTGTGTGAGCTGATTTGCTGCCAGTATTTACCCAATGCCAATTGAGCCATGTATTCTATGTTAAAAATAGGGGACAAAATATTTTGAGCTTTATCTTTGAGGTCTTTTTCTTTTTGAAGGATTTCTTTCGTGGAAAAGTTGTTTTTGTTTTCCATAAGCTTTTTCCATTGAGATTGCAGTTTCTGGCTTTGATCTATAGTGTCTTGAATGATTGCTTTTGCCTGTTTGGCTGTGATAGTCTTTGTATTGCCACTATTTTGCTGAGCTGAAATATTTTTACTATACAAGGGTATAGCCGCGCTCAGAAGTATGATTATAAGAATTTGTTTCATGTCTGAATTTTTCCTATAGTTAAATCTTTTTCTTTTGTACGGTTTTTGTAGCGTATCATTGTTAAGGCATTGCCGGTGGGGTTCCAAAAAACTTTGTCCATGTGCAATTCAATGAAGAAAATGCCTCTTCCATAAGGCCGGAAAATATTGTCCAGATGCAGTGGATCTGGCAAATTGCGAAAATCAAATCCAGGCCCCTGATCCGATACACGGTATTTGAGTTTATTGCCGGTATAATGGTATGAGATATGTATTCGTCGGTTTTTATAGGGAGCTGTTTTTAGCCGTTCTTGCAAAATAGTGTTAAAAGCAGTGTTTGCGATATTGCCGATGTTTTTCAATTCTGATGACATTTCCAAATTGCCGTGGATCATTGCGTTTGTCAAAGCTTCATACAATGCGTGACGAATATTTTCTTTTTCCATTTGTGAACAAAATTCCCGTAAAGGCAAGTTTCTGGTGAGATAATAAGATGCCATATTCAATACATTTTGATCATTGGGCAAAGATATGACCTTGCTTTCTTTGAATACATAAGGAATCAGCTCATCTTCTGAGCCGGGCGCATGGGGATTGTTAAAAACTTTTCGAATAATCAAAAGCATTTCAGATGAGTCAAACGGCTTACGGATAAAATCCCTGACTCCCATGCGCAGTGTTTTGATGACATCTTCCACGCGAGTCTGACCGGTAATGACAATAATAGGTACCGGCAAAAGCAGTTCATTGATTTTTGCCATGAGCTGCATTCCGTTCATTACCGGCATTTGAATATCCGTGATCAATAGATCTGG
>CAZCVM010000283.1:0-4193 GCA_964501965.1 uncultured Leptospiraceae bacterium
TTGGTTGTTGGCAGGTTCTCAACAATCAACCAGCTACTTCCTGGATAATATATCTTCCTTATCTAGTCATGATTACGTTTCCATCCGCTATGAAGATTTATGCCAAGATCCCATTGGATCTCTTGGAAATATCTTTGACTATCTAAATCTCGAGCCTTCATCACCCTTATCTGAGTTTGTCCATATTAACCCTAGACAAACTAACTTGTTGCCAGAGGTGGAGAAGCATCAGGATGAGATAAAGCACAGGGTACGACCTTATTTGGAGTACTGCGGATATTAAAGCTTGCCACACTCATCTCAGCATTTGTCAACATCTAATGTGTTATTGGCTCAGGCACCGATCCTGTTCAAACTCTTCCCGAGAGCAGTATTGGCTTTCAGGTAAGTAAGGACCCATCCATCTCTCGATCGCGGCATAGTTCTGTGTACAACTGCTTCCGAAGGGTGAACAGAGTTGGCTGTAGAAAACGTGAGAGCGCTTGAGACTAGGTAGAGTATGACGGTAAAGCACTAGGCTAATGGGAGAGGGGATCCGCAGCCAGTTTTTAGCTTCAGCTCCCGTGACAGGATCAATAGGAGGGATTTCCTCTCTAGAGAAGACAAAGGTTGCATAGCCATCCGAATCGATTTCAGTTTGATAGTCACTAAAGCACCCTGTAACGTAGAGCAAGAAGGGCTCGTTCATACAGATAGACCAGAAGCGAGTCTCCTGAGAATTAGGATCAATCTCCTCACCCTCTCGTGTGTTGGGAAATGTTGGAGCTTTGATCCTTACTACGAGAACATCTCCATACTCGATATTGATGAAGCTGCCCAGATAGGCATTCGCGTCATTCGAGAAGAGCTCAGTCCCCGGCTGCTCTGCTGAGATGGCAATCAATTGGTTTCTGAGTTCAGGATAATTCTCGAATAAAGGTGCTAGGGATTCAACAAATGTAGACCCCACATACCACTGAGGTGGATTTGAGGCCAGCTGCCCTGTTCTGATATCGATTTGCTGAAGTAGGGGAATCAACTTGTCCCCAAGAGAAGTCGCTCTACTACCTATCCCTGCTCCCTGTTCTTGGTCTATATTTTCACGAAAATAGGTGCAAATATCTTCCAGGGTCTCGAAGTAAGGTTGCACAGTATTTGTGTCTTCTACCACATAAAAGAACTTTGGAAGAAAGCGCAGACCTTGTTTTTCCCATTGCTGAGGATTATCAGAAAATTCTGGAGGAACCGGCTGTCCATCAACGGGGTTAGGAGCATAGACTCGAGAGATCAGAGTGTAGAAAGGTTCAGTTGACTGAGATCCAGTATAAAGGGTGTTGGGATCCTGTCTGCGTCTAAGTCGTGGCGACTCTCCAGCCACAATTTTGACGGTGTAGCTATCTTCGTTGACTAGATTCTTTTCTGGGAAAAAATTAGTCGATCCAGGATCGGCATCAATATCGAAATCGAACAGTGAACCCGTGCTATCCCCCTGAGCCGTGTAAGTCTGGAAAGAGAAGAAACGCGCCTCAGGATATTGGCCTCTGATCTCATACCAACCAGCTCTATTCGCTAAATTAGGTAGCAAACTTGTCCAGTAGGTTGCTGCTTCCTCAGGATAGAAGAACCCCCTATCCTCCGTTCCATCCACCTGAGAAAGCCAAAACGAGTTAAAGTCGGGCAGGCACTCTGTGAGCCCGATCTCCAATGAAGCAGAATGGGATGTGGAATCCTCAGAGAATAGACTGACTTGATCGGTGTCAGGAATCGAGTTAGAAACAGGGGAAAACGCGCTAGGAACATCAGAAGAACATCCGAGCAGAGTGGCAAACACAAAGGGAAGGCTAACTTGGGTCAAGCACAAGAGCGGTCTGCAGATGTTCATATTCGGTTGGAGGAAGAGAGAAGTAATTAGGTCATCTTTCAAGTGACAACAATGGTAGCACCCATTTCTGTCTTTGCCAAGGATCTGGGCTTGACAGGATGTAAATAGCCTGGTAACTGTGGGAAGTCCTCGCCGCCTATGCAGGTATGACTCAACTTACGCTTAGTCTGGACTTCGAAGGGGCTTCAGGCAGCAACCTCTTTCAGTATCTGACTGCGGTCATCCTGAGCCATCGCACAGGTCGATCGTTGCTCATTCCTCCTACTAGCCGTCTCTATCGATTGATCACCTGCAAAGCTGGGGAGAAAACCCAAAGAAATACTTCCGCTCAAGTTTTAGTCAATGATCCCTTCCTGTGGGGATTTACTCGCCTTTATGCCGCTCAGTTAGCACCCGCATGGCAGATCGAAGAGGCGATCCTGCAGAAACGCATAGAAGACTGTAGAAACTTTCGGGAGACAGTCGATCGGCTAAATATTACATTGGGCAATGCTCACCTTTGTGGACACTTTCACGATTTTGATATGGGCTTTTTCGTGAACGACACAAACCATCAGATTGTAAAAGATTCATTCGAATTTAACCATTGTCTCAATGACTATACCCATGATCTGCTGAGCCGACGATCGGTCGTCACGCTTCATATTCGTAGAGGTGATGTGGTCTTCTATCACTTCTTTATGAAAGGAGTACATCACGTTGTCCCAGCACAATGCTATCGAGAGTCCCTTAGCCAGATCTGGGATCAACTAGAGAATCCCTTACTTTATATCGCCACCAATGGTAACCTGGAAAGACATCTTAAATATTTTCAATCATATGGTCCGATCTGTTATCGTGATCTCAAAATTGACGATGCCGATCAGAATGCTGTATGTATCGACTATGAGATCATGCGTCGGAGTCAGGTGTTGTACTGTAGCCCAGGGTTCTTTTCTCTCTCTGCATCCTTGTTTCGCGAGGTAGCCCAACAGGACGTGTATTTCTTTGATCTAATCTCCGGAAAGTTTATCAAGCGAGATCCGGAAGAGAAAAAGATTTACAGAAGACTCTCAGGGTTCTCTCCGCTAACACTATTCCCTTGGAGAGAAGAAGGGCTATTGCCACAGCTAGTGCAATCGGCCTCTAAGATCGCTCCTAGTATTCTAGGCCATCGCAGCAGTATGAGGCAACTCCTGGCAAATGGGAAAAAGATCTTGTCTCCATCTGAAGTGATCGGTAAACTGAATCAACGAGGATCGGAGGAGGCACTCAACGATGTGGAGATCTCATTGCTGCGATTGAGTCAGTCTATGATAGACCAGCAGTTTCAGGTGTCGCTCCGCGGTAAAATCGATGTGTTCCAGTAGCAATGTCCTTGTCTTTACCCGAAAACTAGTCATGTCTGAGCCATTGGATCACCCTTATCTCCAGGATCTAGCTCCGCTAAAGTCCGCTCCAATCTTTGTCATGGGGGTGCATCGATCGGGAACAACGCTCCTTTATAAGACTTTGGTTAGTTCGGGCTGCTTTAATTATTTGAATGCCTATCATATCATTCGTTATGATCGACTCCTACATGATTTCCTTAACGAACAACAAACGCAGTCCTATCAAAATCTCTCCCTTCATTTTAAGGAGCTGGGATTAGAGGATCGGATTATTGACGAGGTCAAGGTTACTCCTGAATTACCGGAGGAATATGGATTCATTCTTAACAATGCGGGCTATTCCTTTTATCTCGATGCCCATAGTTTCCCGATCTTTCAAGAGCTCTGCCAGAAGATCCAGGCTATATCCGACCCCAACAGACCATTGCTGCTCAAGAATCCCTGGTGTTTTCCTCATTTTGCCTATGTTAAACAGGCGATCCCCAATGCTAAATTCATCTTTATTCATCGAGATCCAATCTATGTCCTTAACTCCAGACTTAAGGCTTGGCAAAGTTTTTTCTCGGAGTGGAATCCTTACCTTGCATCTTTATCTCGATACTATCGACAGTTAATGAGCAACCCTATCACTTCAAATGTCGCTCGGTTTCTGAACTCAGACTGGTTTGAAATTGGCTTTCGACGTATGTTGAATGACTCTCGTCAGTCTACCACTTATTTCCTGAGACATATCGACCAGATCCCAGAACAGGATTATGTTGCTCTACGCTACGAGCAATTCTGTCAATCACCTCAAGAACATCTTGACCAAATCTTTGACTTCCTAGGGATCCAGTTGCCTAATTCTCTGGAAGGGAGTATCCAAATTCAACCTCGTGCCTCTCAGCTACTGCCAGTCATTGAGAAGAACCAAGACCGGATCAAGAAGTACCTGAATTCTTACTATGGCTTTCTAGATTCAC
>CAZCVM010000284.1:0-4190 GCA_964501965.1 uncultured Leptospiraceae bacterium
TGGGTAAAGACTTTCACTCACTCTGGCACGCCGCTTGAGCGCACTAACTTGAAATGCACCCGGTGAGCGCATAATGCTGATTTACAATCTCATTAATGACTCCTCTGAAGAAAGGTCATTTTGCCGGATTTTTGAGCCATTAACCTACTTTTATGACCCGTTGTGAACCGCGATTTTGGGGGCATTTTGAGTTCTTTCAGTAGAGTCATTAATCTTTGTCATTTGTAGACCATGAAATTGTGTGCTATTCTGATACTGTTTCGTTTGTAATAGGAGGTGGATTGGTGTTACACAAAACCCGGAACATATTACACCGTTTACCTGCTGTTGTATTCATATTCGGAGTACATCTCACACTGTCACTTGCCCAATCGCCCCTCACACTACAGGTCAACAACACCAATGGGCAACTCATGGACTCAGCCTGCCCAAACCCCAGAAATAGCATCAACTACCAGCGGGTGCAGGAAGCGATTGACTGTGCTCAAGCGGGTGACCGACTCCTCATCAGTGCAGGTACCTACACCGAGCAAATTACAGTGGGCAAGAATCTCACCATCTCAGGCGAGAACCGTGCCACGGCAATTATTGATGGAAATAGCACCGGGCGTGTCGTCACCGTTGAGGGAGCAATCACGCTTACAATCGATAATCTGACATTCGAAAACGGTTCAGACGCCGCTGGTGGAGGGATATATACCTCAAACAGTACGGTGACCCTCAACTCGGTCATTATCCGCGACAGCCAGGCCACAACCGATCATGGTGGGGCTATATTTACGGAAGCAGGCACCATCCAACTCGTTGAAACTACGCTCTCGAACAATAGTGCCGCTGTTGATGGTGGGGCAGTCTACACCGAGGCCGGAACAGTCACGATAACCTCAAGCACCTTCGACAATAACAGTGCTGGTGGTCGTGGCGGGGCACTTTTCACCCGGAGCGGGTCCGTCGAGAGTACGAACACGACGATCTCAGCCAATACAGCTAGTTCAGCCTCAGCAAGCATTCATACAGAAGCTGGCAACCTTCAACTTCGCCACAACACCATTTTCGAGAACGTTGGGGGGATTGCGAATGAGAAGGCAGTCATAACAGCCACAGGAACGATTCTCGCCGCCAATGGCATCGATTGTGTCGGTGCATTCCAATCAACAGGCTATAACCTAATCCAGTCACTTGGCGAAAGTTGTTCGCTTTCAGGGGCTGTCGCTACGGACATATATGGTTCACCTGCGACCCTCGGACCTCTAGCCGATAATGGTGGCATAACCTTTACACACCGCCCATTAGATGACAGCGTCGTTTTGGACGTTGTCCCTCCCAATGTCTGCGACGTTACAACAGACCAACGTGGAATTCGACGTCACGAAGGCTTCGGTTGTGAGATTGGCGCGTTGGAAAGTCCGGCTGTGGCTCCCAGCATCGTGTATGCGGACAAAGGCGGGGCTGTGGTGTACGGACGCGAGAAGAGCGCCTTTCAGATCCTCGCCAACGATCCATCCATTGGGACCGATGATGGTGTGGGTATCACCTCGGTCGAAATCCAACTGCGTGATCCAACGGACATTCAACTCGCCCAGAATATCGATATGGAAGCACCCTATTGTTTGTTTGGTGAGGACGAAACTGGCTGCCTTCCTATGGAAGCATCCGAGTGGAATATGCTACCCATTGACAGCTATGTCCTTGAAGCACATGTCATCTTCGACAGTGGGTTTGCTGTCGGCCAACAGCTATGGCGTCCCTTTGATTTGGTCCACGGCGGGTTCCAGCCGGACCTAGATACGCTTCTATTCGAGGAGACTCAGACAGCAATTGATGCCACGGTTTATGATGCACCAATTGGACTAGACAATGGCTCTGGCATTTCGTCGGTGTCTTTTGTTTTCAGCAACGCGGATGAGACCTATCAACAAATTGTGTCAGATAACGCTCCTCCGTATTGCCCATTTGGGGAATCGAGCGAAGGTTGTAATACGTTACTAGATTGGGGAACACTACCGATTGGTGCCTACTTGCTACAAATGCAGGTCACAACCACTTCCGGCTACGTGACAAACACTCTGAACCAGCCGATTGAGCTGGCCTATATAGACTTGCTTGAACCTCGTGAAAACCCGGTTCCGGTGATTACAACCGTGGACGAAACCTTGTTTAGAGCATCCATCTATGATCCTGTTGCCGGAACAGCAGATGGCGACGGCATTTCGACGGTTTTCTTCATCCTTACCGATGAAAATGACAATATTCTATTGAACACCCCAGACAGTGAAGCGCCGTTCTGTGCGAATGAAGACTACAGGGGCGAGTGTCATCCAATTCCCACAACGCTCTGGAACGATTTGCCGAACGGACAATACAAGCTCCACGTTGTTTTCGACACAGAAAGTGGATTTACCAATACACCACTTCTACGCGAGCTTGAGATTGTACACATGGACTGGGCTATGCTCACCGAGAAACCGGGCATTGTGCGCGAACGAGCCTTCAGTAACCTTGGCCCCGCCATCTATGACCCAGCTGTGGGATCGGTGAACGGTTCGGGGATTGTGTCTGCCACGTTCAGCTTGCTTGATGAAAATGACAATGTACTTTACACACAAACGGATTTCACAGCCCCTTACTGTGTTTTCGGTGAAACTACAGACGGGTGTGACATCATTCCTGAAAGCCTGTGGTCCACACTTTCTACACCCGACGACTACACATTGGCAGTCGATGTAGAGCACACCAAGCCATATACGTCAAATACGATATTACGTCCGTTCAGATTATTCCGTTTCCCACCGATACAGGTGCTCGCGTTCGACGTGCGCCCAGATCATCTGCCAAATGGCAATGCGACCATTGATCTCTCTCTTCGGAATCTGGGTGATACAGTGCCTGCGCCACCGTCGCTATCACTGTATTACTCGACAGATGAGGTGTGCGACAGCGAGCTTGACACACTGGTCGGCGAAATTACGCTGGGACCCATCACAAATGAGGAGACCAGCTTACAATCCTTGACCACAATGCTGGACACCTTACCACTGCTGGCAACTGCACTCGCACAAGACACACCAAATCCATCACCCGGGGCAGTAAGTACCACCACCGCCTACCTCTGTCTAGACGTGCGTCCATTGGACCGTTCGGAGGACCCTGATGAACCCAACTATCAAATTGACGATATCACCTTCTTCCCTTGGGATTTGAACAATGACGGCGTGGTTACCCCACAAGACGGTGTCACTGTCATCAATCGAATCGGCAGTGAAGACTTGGAAATGGACATCAACAACGATGGTGTTATTGACCAAAACGACGCAGAACTCATATTAGAGCGTCTGGGATATGTTCGTAACGCCGCCGTTGAAGAACTTACAGAGGTCAATGTTGTTGCACTATCTGCATTGAATATCACAGGTTTATTCTGCGATTTCACAGCAAATCCTGAACTGCCGCTGGTCGTTGTCGTCGGATGGGTCGAGGGCGAGTCAGAACTCGAGGTAGAGACCGTCGTCATTCGTAAAGATCGTGAGGGAACGCCTGATATACGCACGCCTAAAGAACCAAGAATCTTGCCACAAGATCCGTCCCCAAATGATATTACAGGTATGGACCCCATTAATCGCATCATGGAAGCGGGGCAAAGTGAGAGGCGATACACTTACGACTTCGAGGTTTATGTAGATGGGGTGTTAGTAGCTACAGTTAGCCAGAATACACACTGTCAAGACAGTGGTGCCGGTTTTCTGCCGTAAGATCGAAATATAGAGGGTTGATCCGTACCGTCCGATTCTGCAGCAGTAGGCAATCCTCAATCGGTTAAGAGACTAAGTTTGAGACACACATCAGTCGCAGAGCTTTGCGCAGGGGAATCACATGTTGCAAACACATACACAAAAAAATGCTTCCGTTTCACTCGTCGTGTTGTTCGCATTTATCATCATATTTTTGCCAGAGAGCACAGTCTACGCACAAGAGGCGTTCGCTCGGATCACGGTGAACAGTACAATCGACGTGGTCGCTGATGACGGTGTTTGCACGCTACGTGAAGCACTGGTTTCGGTGGACACCGGCACCCCATCTGGTACGACCCCCGGTGAATGTGTCGCTGGCGGCATAACCACTAACTTGGATCTCCTCAGCCTGAACGGGACGATCATCCTACAAAGCCGTCTGCCTGACCTACGCAGAAATGT
>CAZCVM010000285.1:0-4186 GCA_964501965.1 uncultured Leptospiraceae bacterium
TGGTCCATTCTAAAATTTTTTCTCTGGTAAATTCTATACTGTATGTTTTACAGTTTTCTTTGCTGATTAATTAATTTTTTGCACCAACTCTTTCAATTGTTGTTGGTATTGAGATGATAACGGAGTCAGCGGCAAACGCAATTCGTTTTGAATTTTACCCAAAAAGCTCAATGCTGCTTTAATCGGAATTGGGTTTGTTTCTAAAAACATTGCTTGCATCAACGCAAAAAGCTCTGTGTGTTTTTTTGTTGCCTCTGCCAATTGCCCATTTAGAGCTGTTTTAACCAATTGTGTCATTTTTTGCGGTAACAAATTGGCCAATACAGAGATTACCCCTTTTCCGCCTACAGAAATTATTGGTAAAGTCAAAGAGTCATCGCCGCTCAATACAGTCAGTTTGTCCTGACATTTTGAGGTTATATGAGAAACTAAATTTAGATTACCGCTGGCTTCTTTGATAGCTCGAATATTCTCTATGTCAGACAAGCGAAATATTGTATCCGGTTCCAGACCAATGGCTGTTCTTCCTGGAATATTGTACAGGATGCAATCCATTCCCGTGTTCGCGGCAATTTGCTGAAAATGCTGATACAATCCTTCCTGGGTAGGTTTATTGTAGTAAGGACTGACCAATAAGGCTGCGTCCGCGCCGGAGTGCTCCGCATCTTTGGTCAGATGTATAGCCTCTTCTGTACTGTTGCTTCCCGTACCGGCAATGACCTTGATCCTGCCATTGACAATTTCCACTGTTTTTGCGATAAATTCCTGGTGCTCGCTATGACTCAATGTCGGCGATTCTCCTGTGGTGCCGCATGGAACGATCCCAGCCACACCCCCTTCGATTTGTTCTTCGATTAATTTATTGTACGCATCATAATCGATATGTCCATTTTGAAACGGCGTTACAATTGCCGTGTAAACTCCTGCAAATTTCATATATACATCCCAAAATAATTGTGTTTTTACTTGAAATAATATTTCCAATTCATTTGTCAACAGACTAGAAAAAAAAATATAAAAAATATCATAAAATCGGTGGCATCTGTTCTCCAGAAACCAGGGATTCAATTTCCTGGTGCGCTCGAATAATAAAAAATCTGTCCTTAGCAATCAAAACTTCCGCTGGAAAAGGCCTTGAATGATAATTGTTTGCCATAGAAAATCCATAGGCTCCGGCTGACATCACAGCCAAAAAGTCACCCTGTTCTATGGGCGATAACTCACGGTGTTTTCCCAAAAAATCTTCTGATTCACAAAGAGGTCCTGAAACATCATATATTTGCGCTATACCTTCTCTAGGCATGATGGGCCATATCTGATGATATCCGTTGTGCAAAGCAGGCCGCATCAGATCATTCATTCCCGCATCTGCCACAATGTATTGTTTACCATTGCTTTGTTTGGTATAGGTAGCATTGATTAATAAACAACCGTTATTCCCTATTAAAAATCGTCCTGGTTCAATAATGACTTTCAATTCGGATTTTTTCAACCTTAACTTGATGGATTGTGCCCATTCTTCAAAAGAAAAGGGCAAGTCAAATATTTCGTATGCAATGCCCATACCGCCCCCCAAATTGATATATTCTATATCAAATTGTTGTTCGCGCAACTCATCTACCAGGGCAAGCATTTTATCCAGGGCTTTGATGTAAGGATCGATCGTTAATATTTGCGTGCCAATATGACAATGCACTCCTATGAGTTCTATTTGCGGTATATCTTGGATCATTTCCAAAGCCTGAGGCACTTGATTCAATGTAAAACCAAATTTATTGTATTTTTTTCGATCGGCTAATTGTTTATGGATTTTGGCATCAATTTCTGGATTAATACGCAAAGAAATCCTGGCATTACTTTTTGTGTCCTGACATACAAGCTGGATCATTTCCAATTCCTGCAAAGATTCCACGTTGAACATCAAAATATTATTGCGCAGCGCATAACGAATCTCATCATATTTTTTGCCAGGACCGGAAAATACCACTTTGCGGCTATCAACACCTGCCTGTATACCACGGTAAAGATCTCCCCGTGAAGCAATATTCAAGCCTGCCCCTTGCCGGATCAAAGCCCGCAGCAATGCGATATGACTGTTTGCTTTGACCGAATAACAAGTCAAAATATTGAGTTGATCCAAAGCTCTTTGTATAGCATCATAATTGTTGATAATGCCGGTTAAGCTGTATATATATACCGGGCTGCCGACATTCAAAGCTATTTCTTCTAAAGATACATCCTCGCAAAACAATTTTCCGTTTCTGAAAGCAAACGGTCCAAGGGCATTTTTTTCCCATTCAAGCGACATTGTACATTTCCTGTCTATTTGGTTTCATTTTCTATACGTTCATTTTCTTTTTTCAAGTATTTTTTTGCCATCTGTATTTGATGCTCTATGGACGCCAATGCTGTGCCTCCGAATGATGCCTTGCCCTCTGTGGATGCTTCATAATTTACCAGAGCAAAAAAGTCTTCTTCAAATAATGGACAAAAACCTTGCAATTCTGTCAATGAATAATCTTCCAATACTTTGTTTGTCTGTTCTGCGTCTTTGACTATGCTACCAATGATCTCATGGGTACGGCGAAAGGCGATACCTTTTTTTACCAGATAATCCGCCATATCTGTGGCAAGAGAAAAACCTTTGCTCAAAGACTCCCGCATATTTTCCGGGCAGAAAGTCATACTTCGCATCATATCATGCAAAGCCGGCAAAACCAATTCCATTGTTTCGATAGAATCAAATAAGGACTCTTTGTCCTCCTGCAAATCCCGATTGTAAGTCAAAGGCAAACCTTTTAGCACAATCAATAATGAGATTTGATTGCCAATGATTCGACCGGTTTTACCTCTGATTAGTTCCGCGACATCTGGATTTTTCTTTTGAGGCATAATGCTGGACCCAGTGGTCACTTCATCGGATAATGAGACAAATCCAAATTCTTGACTATTCCACAGAATGATCTCCTCGGATAATCTACTTAGATGAATAAAAAAAACAGATGCAAAATGGTGAAAATCCAACAACCAGTCACGATTGCTCACAGTGTCTATAGAATTGACCGTAGGATAGGTAAATCCGAGATTTTGGGCAGTAAATTCTCTATCTGACGCATAGTTGACTCCTGCCAAAGCCCCCACTCCCAGCGGACAACTTTCTAAAGATTGCAGGACAAAATCCAGTCTGCGCAAATCTCTTTTAAATTTTTCAAAATAAGCCATTAGATGATGAGCCAGCCTTACTGGCTGGGCGACCTGTAAATGCGTGTATCCGGGCAATATAGTATTCTTATTTTTTTCGCTTTGCATTACAAATTCATTACTGATCTGTATCAGGTTGTGTCGAATTTTTTGTAACTTCGCACGCAACCAAAGCATGGTATCTGTTATGACTTGGTCATTGCGTGAGCGTCCGGTATGCAATTTGCCGCCTACTTCTGGAACGATTTGGCTGACTGCCTTTTCAATATTGGTATGGATATCTTCCAATTCAGGATCAAAAACAAATTGTCCTGCGTCTATTTGCTTTTCTACTTGCGATAACGCATCAATCAGCAATACCTTTTCTTTGTCATTTAAAACCCCAATACGGTGCAGCATTTGACAATGGGCTTTGCTGCCCGCAATATCTTCTTTGTAAAGCAATTTGTCATAATGTATACTGGCTCCGAGCTGAATGGTTGCTTTTGAAGATTGTTTAGCAAACCGCGCGCCCCATAGTTTTGTTTTGCTAGTCTCGTTATTGTTTTCCATATTCTATCTATTTATTTATCCACTGATTCTTTATGTTTGGCTTTTTAAGTAACTGGCCATGATTTACAAATTGATGTCAAGTTTTAATTGAACTGACCGATACAAGAATCAGTAATATATTTACTTTTATCGAAAAAAAAACCATGAAATCAATCATTAGCTCATTTTTGTTTTGGATCGGGATATTTTATTTTTTGTTTGCCTATACTCTTTCCGGCGCAAAAATATTCCCCCATGTCACATTGAATGCAATATTTCAGAAACATTCGCAAAACAACCCAAATGCGCATGCAACAACCGGTGTAATTATTGATTTGGAAGACAATATATATAGACAAACATGGAACAACCTGCTCCTCCAGGGCAACCATAAAAACCTGGATACGATTCGCAATACCGAATACAGACCAAACCATTCTCTCACTATAAAAAG
>CAZCVM010000286.1:0-3291 GCA_964501965.1 uncultured Leptospiraceae bacterium
GTTTTATACGGGTAGACGCAGATAAATTGGATATGCTTATTAATCTCGTTGGAGAAATGGTGATCGCGTCTGCCAGTGTCAACAATCACGCGGAAAGCAGTGACAATGGTCAATTGCAAGAATCCACATCATTAATGACCCGGTTGGTTTCGGAAATACGGGACGCAACTTTGAATATTAGAATGGTTCAAATTGGCGAAACATTCAACCGGTACCGGCGTATAGTCCGTGATTTGAGTCATGAAATGAACAAGCAAATTGATTTGGTCATTAGCGGCGGCGATACAGAGCTGGATAAAACAGTAGTAGAAAAAATCACGGATCCATTGACTCATTTAGTGCGCAATGCGGTGGATCATGGCATAGGTGCTCCAGCAGACCGTCAGGCGCGTGGCAAAGATCCCAAGGGGGAGATTCGGCTCAACGCGTACCATGAAACCGGAAGTATCGCCATTGAAGTCATTGATGACGGCGAAGGCATTAACAAAGAACGGTTGCTTAGCAAAGCTGTGGAGCGCGGCGTTGTTCAGTCAGGTCAGTCTTTGACAGATAAAGAAATATTCAATTTGATTTTTCATGCCGGCCTGTCCACAGCGCAAAAAGTTACGGATGTTTCTGGACGCGGTGTAGGCATGGATGTGGTCAAGCGCAATATCGAATCATTGCGAGGTATAGTGGATGTAGACAGCAAAGAAGGAGAGGGAACCACTGTCCGGATACGGCTGCCATTGACACTGGCAATCATTGATGGTTTTTTTGTGGGCGTGGGCAATGCCACCTGGGTTGTACCGCTTGATATGGTAGTAGAGTGTTTGGAGTTTGATCAAAGCAGTTTGATTTCCAGCAGCAGCGGAGAAACACATAAAAAATCCGACAATGCAGGCGAAAAAGATCAGAAAATGACTGTCAATACCGAAGAAGATTTTATTAATCTGCGCGGTGAAGTATTGCCATTTCTGCGTTTGAGTGAACTGTTTGGTGAAGACATAGTCAATGACAATCAGCAAAACATTGTGGTGGTTCAATATGCCGGTCAAAAAGCCGGATTATTGGTAGACCGGTTGCTAGGTGAGTTTCAGACAGTTATTAAATCTTTAGGGCCTATTTTTCAGCATTTACGGGGTATCAGCGGAGCCACTATTATGGGCAGCGGAGAGATAGCTTTGATTATTGATGTGCCGCGTTTGATTCAGTATGCCAAGGAAAAAGAAGAAGCTGTGCGGGGCCAAAACCATAAAGTAGCTGTATAAAGTAATGAGAAATTATTTGCAATTGAATTTGCATTAAATAAGGCAAAAGTATAGAAAAGGAGACCCATTATGAAGTGGTTCAAAAATATGAAAATTGCCGGCAAGATCATTCTATCCTGTTTGATTTTTGTGGTTATTATTATTGTATTGTCTTATCAGCAGTACAATTCCAATCAAACTAACAACGCCCGTTTTGAAACTTTTTATGCGGATAGGTTTGTGCCGGTCCGGGAATTGAATATCCTGTTTAAAAATATATTGCAGGTTCGTATCAATATGCTGCAGGAAAAAGTAGCAGCAATTGATAACAATTGGACAGAATTTGAAAAGCGTATTGCGTTTTCTAAAAAATTGCATGAACAAAACGCGAAGCTCTGGCAAAGGTATATGGCCACGACATTAACAACCCGCGAAAAGCAATTGGCAGACAAGTTTAATAGCGAATATGACATCCTTAAAAAAGAAGCAAAAGAATTTGTGGCCGCATTGCGTGCGAAAAAAATCGAGGAAAGCGGTGTGGTGAGTCAACGTTGGATCAAACATTACAATATCGCAAAAAAAGCAATGGACGATTTGATGCAGCTTCAGCAGGATATTGCCACTCAAATCAAAGACGATCAGCAAAAAGATGCTCAGGCTGCCATAATTTTATTGTTAGCAATGCTTGCCGGTGCATTGGTGTTTAGTGCACTGATTACATTGATACTGACTCGGTCTGTTTCTGTGCCTATACGTCAGATTGTGGACAAAATCAAGGTCATTGCTAAAGGCGATATGACTGTGGACATTGAGGCAGATTCTACGGATGAAGTGGGTGAGCTGGCTTCGGCAATGGAAGATATGATGAACAATTTGCGAAGCATTATTGTTGATGTATTGGGGAACGCGGATTCAATGGTTACTGCTGCCAATAATGTCAGCTCAACTGCTCAGCAAATGAGTCAAGGGGCCAATGAACAAGCTGCCAATGTCGAAGAGACAAGCGCGTCATTGGAAGAAATGACGGCAACGATCAATCAAAACGCGGAAAACGCGGGTGTCACCAATGACATGGCAGGCAAATCATCTGAGCGCGCCGAAGAAGGCGGCAAAGCTATGGTAAAAACTTTGGATGCCATGAAACAAATATCTGATAAAATCAGTATCATCGAAGAGATATCCTACCAGACCAATATTTTAGCGTTGAACGCTGCGATTGAAGCGGCCCGCGCCGGCGAGCATGGCAAAGGATTTGCTGTTGTCGCCGATGAGGTACGTAAGTTGGCGCAGCGCAGTCAAGTAGCTGCTCAGGAAATAAGCGGTGTGTCTTCTGATAGTGTGCAAGTGGCGGAACAGGCCAGCAAATTGATCGCTGAAGTAGTACCTGACATTAAAAAGACCGCAGAATTCGCTGCTGCTTCGGACGAGCAATCCGCGAGTGTGAAGCAAATCAACAAAGCAGTGGAACAATTGGACCAGGTGACTCAGCAAAACGCGTCCGCGTCCGAAGAAATGGCAGCAACCGCTGAAGAAATGAGCGGCCAGGCTACTCAATTGCAGGATGTGATGGGCTTTTTTACAGTGGACGCGAAACATACGAAAAATAGCAGTTACAAAGTCAAAGCCAAAGCAAATCCGAAAGCAACGCATACGCACAATGCTGCGCCCAAAAAGCCAGTTCATGCAGAAAAAGCCGCTCAAAATGGGGCCGGTGGTCATGCAAAAAAGAAAGAAGAGCCTGTCGCGGATGATGATTTTGAAACTTTTTAGATTTTCTTATAGTATTGTACAGTGTATATAGTTACAATGTACATAGTTAAAGAAAATTTAAAAAGATGAAATGAAATGAAATGAAATGTATAGAGGAAGCTAAAAAAAGGAGAAACAATGCTGCGAATAAATAACATAAGAATGCGTCCCAAATTGATTGTGTTTTTCTTGATCGTGGGGATATTGCCGATTTTGATCATTGGCTGGTTTGCGGTGGACCGTTCCAGTACCGCATTGATGACAAAATCCTATGATCAATTGCAATCCATCAGAGATATCAAAAAGAAACAGA
>CAZCVM010000286.1:3301-4180 GCA_964501965.1 uncultured Leptospiraceae bacterium
TTGATCCTGGAGCATTCCGACAGCATTGCGGTTTTCAAGGATGTTTCGTTGCGTTACATAATGGTCAACCGGAAATACCTGGAGCTGACGGGTTACAAGAGCGTAGAGGAAGTGATAGGCAAGACGGATGAGGAACTTTTCAGGGATTTGGCGACCGAAGAGCAGATACATGATTATATGCAAAAAGCTATCGTGGATCTGGGTACATTGGCGGCAACGGCTGATATTCAACAATTGTATCAGCAATTGCGGCAATACCATTTTGATACAGATGTGCAAGGCGATGGACCATACAATGTAAAAACAGACAGGTACAGGCAATTGTATGGCCAGTACGGCAAAATATTCAAAGATTATCTCCAAAGAGTCGGCTTCAATGATATATACCTTATCTGTGAAGCTCATGGCCACGTGATGTTTACCGGCAATGAAAAAGATGACTTGGGAACAAATCTGCGTTTTGGGCCATTAAAAGGCAGTCCTTTGCACAAATTGTGGAAAAAAATTGTGCAGACGAAAAAACCGGCAATGCAGGATTTTGAAATCTATGCTCCCAATGACAATCTGCCCTCTGCTTTCATTGGTCAACCTTTGCTTGACAATCAAAACAAAATGTTTGGAGTGATCGTGCTCCAGTTGTCGCTCAAGCAGATCAATGACATTATGCAGGAGCGCAGCGGCCTGGGACGCACGGGCGAAACATATCTGGTTGGTCCTGATAAACTGATGAGGTCAGATTCCTATTTGGATCAGGTCAACCATACAGTGACTGCGTCTTTTGCCAATCCAGACAAAGGCAAAGTGGACACAGTGGCCAGCCGCCAGGCTCTGGATGGTAAAAGCGGGCGGGACGTTGTTTTGGATTACAACAACAATCCG
>CAZCVM010000287.1:0-4166 GCA_964501965.1 uncultured Leptospiraceae bacterium
GTACATTTTTCCATGCCTGTTTTGGCTATACCCTTCGTGACTGTAACTTTGGTCATTCTTTTTTCTATGCGGTTATTGCGCAATCCGCGATTTGTAGTGGTCGATTTTGCGCCCGGTTCACCAGAAAACAATCTGGATTATTTTCAAATGCGGCGGGAGCGTTTTGGAACAGAGGTTATTTTTTTTAAGCTACCATTTAGCGGGGCCTGGCAAGTTTCTCAGGGATACAATGGCAAATATACTCATCGTCATTTATGGCGTGATAGTCTGGATTTTATGGCAATAGATAATCAAGGACAGCTTTATCGAAATGATGGAAAAAAAATGACAGATTATTTTAGTTTTGGTCTGCCGGTTTACGCTCCGGCTAGCGGAATTGTTACAAAGATTGTCAACTATCATCCAGATAATGAGCCGGGGGAAATGGACAATCGCAACAACTGGGGCAATTTTGTCATTATCCGGCATGCGGATTATTTGTTTTCGCATTTATCTCATTTGCAAAAAGATTCTATATCCGTCAAAGAAGGTGACTACGTGACACCTGCCATGCCCATTGCCAAATGCGGCAGCTCCGGACGCAGCCCAGAGCCGCATCTGCATCTTCATTTTCAGACAATGCCTGAGGTAGGTAGTCCGACCATTGCAGTTTCTTTTGCGGACTTGATGGTTTTGGATGGAAAAAATAATTCGCAAATTCATTTTAATACAATTCCAGCTGAAAAAGAGATTGTCCAAAATGTTTCCGATGAATACAATATGAAAAACTTTTTTAGCTTTGCTCCTGGGAACCGTATATCCATTAAAGGTACAGATGCTCGGGGGATTACTCAGCATGAGGATTTATTGGTCAACGTGGATTTTCTGGGCAATCGGTATCTGACCAATCAATTTGATGATCGTTTTTTTTATCTTTATGGTCCGGAAAGTACTCAAAGTAGTTTTGCCGCACTGGACTATCAGGGAAAACGTCAGTCACTTTTATTCTATATTTTTTTGGCCAATTATCGAGTCCCCTTGGTCAATGAGGCAATCACTTGGCAAGATCATATCTCTTATCGTTTTTTTACAAATTTTTTCCAACGCAGTTGGTTGGAATTGATTTTGCCTTTTACCCGGAGGTTTTCATTTTTGTGGCAAGGAAAAATGATTTCAGAAAACAATGGGCAAACTCTGCAAATTTCTATTGTCAGGTCTTCGGCAAATTCGAATAGTATTGGTTTGTTCTCACTTGAACAAAAAATTATGAATGACTTTCCGGGAATTATTGAAGTCTA
Source organism: uncultured Leptospiraceae bacterium (assembly GCA_964501965.1). GTDB lineage: Bacteria > Spirochaetota > DYNZ01 > DYNZ01 > DYNZ01 > CAZCVM01. Next base: position 1,278 of record CAZCVM010000287.1, read on the forward strand.
TAAAGGTGAAAAGTTTTTATTAACCATAGAGAAAGCAGAAAATTGAAATGTTTACGTTAAAAAAAAGTACTGGTATAGCAATCATCATTTTTTTATTGATCGTCTCAAATTTACTGGCGCAAAATTTTCATTTGCAAATCAAAAAAGCAGATGCTGCTTTAGCAGGCAAAAAATGGGGACAGGCAATTGATATTTTATCTGGCATGATTGAAGACGACAAAGAAAACAATAATGCCGCAGTTCATTTAAAACTGGCCTATGCATATTTGCAAAACAATCAATTGGAGCAAGCTTTAGCTCATTATCAAAAATCAAATTCGATTTCCGCTTCTTTGGATGCGCAATTGGGAATGCAATTGACGTTTTTGAAGGAAAAAAATTTTTCTGGATGTATTCAAAAAGGAGAACAGACGATCAAACAATATGGCAATAATTATTTTGCTTCTATACGAGTTGCTTATTGTCAATACTTAAATAAACAATATCAGGAAGCATATAAAAAATATATTTTTGTGGCAGACAGTTTCAATAATGATATGGAAGCATTGCTAGGTGCTTGGTACACGGCGCGTGCTATCAATCAATCCAATAACGCTTTGGCTATTTATAAAAGAGCACGCCGTCATCATCCGAAAGATGCGCGTCTAAAAAAAATGAGCAATACTGCAAGCAGGAATTCAAACAGCAAGATTAAAAATCTAAACAATGATTTTTATTATTTGACATTTTTTTATGATTCTTATTCATTTAATGGTTCGTCCAGTAAAGAGCTTTCCATAGACTATGGTACTTTGTTGACTATGCATTATTCAAATAAAATTTTTGCGTCTTTAGGTTTCAACCGAAACGAAACCAAAGCAAAATCAGGCCAGGACGATTATTTTACCAAAGCATACAAGAGCTCGGTTGGTTTTTATGTTCAAAACACTAGTATTTCGATGCATGGACATTATCTTCAGAATAATGATCCATACAGCAATGGAGCCTTTGCGGTTTACAGCAATATCCGGCATCGAAATTTCTGGGCCAATTTGGGCACTGAAGGCGGATATATGCATTTCCCTGATTATGATCAGTTGCAAGCGGGTGGGACCATTGGTTTGCGATTTTTAGGATCGGTTCATGTGTCTATCACCGGCATTGGGCAAATGCTATATTTTACCAGTACACAGCTAAATAGCAGGAATCGGCAGGTGCAAGTTACAAATTATGATTATTATCGATCTTTCGTTTATAAATTAAGTTTTGATCAGCCAATATACTCCATTGGTTTGAGTTATAGAATTGGTAGTCTATTTACGCCGGTGCTAAATAATGGAAATACATTTGTTTACAATACGGAAAATCTGCGCAATGGTTTTTTGATATTTGGTCGCTATTCTCCAATCAGAGAAATATCTATTGGGATTCACTATGGAAATGATGAATGGCGGGACAAAAATAGTAATGATTATAAAAACTCTTCCATCGGAGGATACATTAGCTATCAGTTGTAATTTGATGCAAAAAAGATAACCTACAAAAAAATTGAGGAAACCAAAATGATATATTGGAAAAAGAACATGTTGTTATTGATTTGTCAAATATTTATATATTTGACTTTGCCGTTTACGTTTTTACTCGTAAATATTTATGCTGATAATCCGATTCAGAATTCTTATTTATTTGAATACAATGGGCATTATAAAAAAGCACTCGATCTCATGCTTCCTCTAGCGCAACGCCAACCGCACAATTATTTGGCGCATTTACGGGTTGCATATCTATCGTATATGACCGGCAAACTGGATCAGTCGATTTTTTATTATAAAAAATCGATAGCACTCTATAGCAAGGCGATTGAGCCTCGTCTTGGGTTGTTACTGCCATTAATGGCTAAAGGCAATTACCAACAGGTAGTATTTGTTGCTCAGGCGGTTTTGCGTATGGATGCGAAAAATTATACTGCGCGGCAAAAATTGGCTTATTCATTGTATATGAGTGGACGTTATCGGCAAGCCGCGCAATACTATAAATCCATTGTTGATGATTATCCATCAGATGGTTTGATGCATTTGGGACTCGGATGGAGTCAATACAAACAAAAAGGATGCAGTAGTGCGAAAAAATCTTTTGCCCGAGCTCTAACCATTTTACCAGCAAATAAAAAAGCCAGGGCAGCAGCCATCCTCTGCCCTTAATGAATTAATTTTTCCTAATAAAAAGAATTAATAATCTATCGTTTTTTTTTAAAATAAGAAAAAGGCAACAAAACAATAACCCAAGAGCCGGGATCGAGTATGGCGATGATAAAAATTAAGGGCGAGATATCTTGGATTAAAAAATAAGATATGGAAACAAAAAGCAATGACACCAAAGCAATCATAGAAGGAAGCTTTCGATATTTTTTATGAGTGCTTTCTTTGTGTGAACCAATCAAAGATATTATATTTGCCAGCGCGATAAATCCGCTAAGCCCCAATAAAATATAGCCCAATAATTGCATAAGAACCTTTCCGTACAAACCTGAAACGTTCCCCATTAATGAAATGGCACAATTTTGTAAATAAAAAAATATTTGTTTTTTTAAGAAATTCCTTTATATTGGCTCGCTATAAAAATATTATATGTTGAAAAAATAGTTTGAAAAAAATTAGAATAAAAAATTGTATGGTAACAATATTTATATTGCCACAAACTCTATAAGACTTGCCAACAAAAAAGAGGTAAATCTTTATGAGATGTTTTGATTCTTGTTTTGTGAGACATTGGGGCCGAAACAACAGTTTTTGGGATTACTTATCTTTCTATAGATATCTGTTACACCCTCGAGCACGATCTGTTGTTCCGCGACTTCGTTTTTTTATTGTCATTCTATTAATATTTTTTAGTCATACGCATGATATTTTT
>CAZCVM010000288.1:0-4153 GCA_964501965.1 uncultured Leptospiraceae bacterium
CGTTGAAAGACGTTCAGCCGAGCGGTACTAATTACCCGATAGCGTTCTTTCAAAATCGGCCACTCACGTCAGTTAGTTCAATATTTAAATAGCGATGCTTCGCTAGAACCGACGACACAACGTGAGTGGCCACCAGATGACCAAATAGTTAGTAGCAGCAGTCGATCGCTGAGCACCACGCGAGTGGCGTCCACCGCAGATCCTGCCCTGAAAACTAGGCGGCATAGGGTAACAGAAAGAATTGTACGCACCGATCATCACATGCTAAGCACGTCATTATTTTCATTATTGTCATCACTGACGGCTTTGACAGATGTAAACACGGACACTCGTTTCCCATCAGGTTGTTTTTTACTGCACACGCACGCTCCGGCGGCCTGCCAGCACTGACTTGAATTTTCGAGACAGATGCCCGGCAACACGGCCCCGCAGCGCGCACCGCTTCATCGGTTCAGTCGCAGTGGCTGTTAACCCTTACAGACACTGCCACAGCTAGAACGCGCTAGAACACGGATGAAGTCGGTCACCGACCAGGTGGATAAAGCTGTCGGGCGCACCTCTTCCCATTCCGAACAGAGTAGTTAAGCCGACAGTCGCCGATGGTACTGGGGTATTACCTGGGAGAGTAGGTTTCCGCCACTTTTCGCCTTTACAGGCACATGCCTAAAGACTGCATTATTTGCAGCTTTGAAGGCACAATTATTAAGCCCTCACTTCGACGGAAGTGGGGGCTTTTTTTGTGTACTTAAAAGTCGTTGTGAACATTGTATCTACATAGAGTACTGAGTATTTTACACATCCAATCATCCCAATCTTTCTCCCACCATGCCTGTTTTCACTGCCATTGACGCAGCTGTTGAAATCAGCGGAATCACCGTATTGTCATACCTCAACGCGATTGATTTCGGTCGTGATATCCGAGAACGTCTTCTGAACAATCACGACATTTATCCTACCCCAGATACTTGGCATAGCCAGCAGTCGTACCTGGATGTCCTTAGATTGACAAAAGACTTGATGGGGAATCAGTCGCTGTTTTTAATAGGTCGAGCTATACCGGATTATGCAGATTTTCCAACCACCATTCACGACATCCACACAGCGCTATTTGGCATTCAAACCGCTTACCAGATGAACCACCGAGGAGGGGAAATAGGCTACTATAAACTCAAAGATTTTGATGAGACAGCCTCGCGCGCGGTGATGGAATGTAAGAACCCCTATCCCTCTGAGCTTGATCGCGGCATCATTACGACACTTGTTCGGCGCTATACACCTGGTAGGCCACATGACGTTAATGTTGTTTTGGATATCACGAAACCGAGTCGAGAGAACGAGGCCGAGTCATGTTGGTACACTATCAACTGGTGAAGTTATTCTGCCGCTTGGGTTGCTTTTTAAGTTAGGCTTATCTGCTGTTAGAAAGTAAATTTCGAAACTTAGCGCCCTAATTGCTAGGGACTAACGAATGTTTGTTATTTGATATTTAAGAATAGTTACCTAATTTCATTAGGCTTCGCAACTATTCGTATATGTCACGGTCTTTAATTGTCTTTCTCCTTGCTTTTTCTTGTCACTCACTTGTTTCGGGCCAAGTCTCCGAAACACTGGAAGCGCCTGCTGGTCGTTTCCACGAGTCTTTGGGCTTAGAAGGCGATCAGTATAAGTTAGTACTGTCCAACAAACCGATGAATTATTTGGTGGATGGGCATTGGCAAAGAATTGAACAGCGGCTAGAAGCTAGTGAAGAAGAGGGAATCGCCTTCAATAGTACAGGTTCAGATTGCCCTATTCGGTACTCAGAACTGGGTGAATTGAGCATTCAGCACCCGCTGATAGACGATCAATGGTGGTTGAGTAAACAAGTTCAATTCAACCAGCAAGTAATATACTGGGAACAGGCTCAACTCGTCAATGACACCACGATTTCTTCCTTTTCTCAGCAGCTACCGATTTGTCGAACTATCAATACTACATACGGACGTACGAAAACGAGCTATACGCTTTTCCAAGAGCCGGCTTATCAAAATGAAGCCTTAACCATTACTGAAAGAATGCGTTTGCCTGATTATGTCCTGATTGTCAATCAAGGAAATACACTTCTGTTTTTGGGTCAGCTAGACGACACCCTTGCTTATCAGAAACCTCCTATAGTTTATGATGCGGCTGATGACGATGCACTGAGAGGCCAGTCGATTTTTCGGCCTGATTATGAAGTGATCAACATCGCCCCTGGTGTATATGACGTTAGCTACAGCATACCGGAAGCCTACTTGTCTGATCCTCAGCGTATTTATCCCATCGAGGTTGATCCAGTATTCACTTTTTCCTGGGTGAGCGTGGCTGAAATGGAAACCCCTGGTGTACTCACTACAGATTTAACGACTATTCCTTGCTTACAGCATGACACGTACCAAATGGTCGGTTCATTTTATGACGCCTATGCAGGAGCATGGCGCAGTGACGTCAGTAATATTCAAGTTGTGAGTTGCGGAGCTACCAGTTTTATACCCTCCTGCTTTTTCAACTCTGGGGGTATTTGCAATCTGCCGACCCGTAACCTTAGTTTGGACTGTGTGAGTGACGACATTTGTACGCCCGAAATCATAACCGCAGTCTTTTCTTGGGATAACTTTTTTGGATTTGGATTTATTGATGGTGTATTCAATCTGGAGCTCACTTTCACAACTCCGACTTTCAATGCCGGTGGAATCACTCCGGCACAAAGCATAACTTCCGGTTCAACACCGGCTGCCTTAACCAGCACCGCGCCTGCCACTGTTTCTACACCCTGCGCAACAATCACTTACCAATGGCAGCAAATGGATGGTGCTTGTGATTGTGGTGCTGCAACAGGTTCATGGACGAATATTCCCGGAGCTACTGGCCCAACTCTCCCTTCGGGCAGTATGGGGCCATTGACTGCTGACCGTTGTTATCGCCGTCTTATGAATTCAGAGTGTAATGCTGCCAACGATTGGGATGACATTAGTGCTCCTGCAAATCGTTCTTCAAACTGCCTGCAAATGAGTGTTACACCATTGGCGGTACAATTTGCCAAAATACAAGCAGTTGAAACAGATGCGGGCGTTCTTGTTGAGTGGGAGACTGTAGAGGAGGTTAATGTGCGGCATTATGCCGTTCAGCGAATTGATGATAGCGGTGTGTGGCAAACACTCGGATTTTTACGGTCTAATACCGGCAGCACACAGCAAGAGCAGTATAGCTTTCTTGATGTGCAGGTAGAACCTGGGGCGCATTACCAATATCGCGTCACAGAGCGTGATTATGATGGCAACATCACTCACTCTCAGGTGGCGACAGTTACCCTATCTGATGCGGTAGTAGAGCACTTTACAGTTTCCCCAAATCCAGCTAGCGATGAAATTCGCTTGAACAGGATTGAACCCGGTGTGCAGCTAAAAATGTTTGGTCTCAACGGTCAACTTGTGCTTGATCAGACGCTCTCTTCCAGTAAGACTATAGATGTTTCTGAGCTCTCAAGTGGAGTATATCAAATACAAGCGATTGATGCTCGGGGACACATCAGTGTATCCCGATTTGTTAAGCCTTAATGAGCGTCAGGCGTGGAATTTAGAAAATGAACAATAAATCCGGGCAAAGAATAAGTCCGGGGAGGCAACATTTTGCTTTGAAATACAGTATACTTGACTTGATACGAATCCCTTCATTATGTCAATTCCACTCTTAGTCGTTCAGATAGTCGGCTTCGTGCTACTGATCTATCTGATCATCTCACTCTTCTTTACTGTGAAACAGCAGAGCGTCGCTATAATCGAACGCTTTGGTCGGTTTCAGCGGCTTGTTCAACCGGGTTTGAACATGAAGCTGCCCATCATTGACCGCGTGGCCGGGCGCGTGAATATGCGTGTGCAAAATCTTGAAGTGGACATCGAGACCAAAACGCAGGACAATGTGTTCGTGCACATGCGCGTCAATGTGCAGTATTTGGTGATGCCTCAAAAAGTCTATGACGCGTTTTACAAGCTCAATGATGTCCATACACAGATATCCGCCTTCATTTTTGATGTTGTGCGGGCGCAGGTTCCTCACCTTGATCTGGATGAGGTATTCTCGAAAAAAGACAGCATCTCAAACGCGATCAAGGAAGAGTTACACGACTCTATGGAGG
>CAZCVM010000289.1:0-4152 GCA_964501965.1 uncultured Leptospiraceae bacterium
ATTTTTATCCTTTATTTTCTGGTTAGATAAAAACTTTGTATTCATTGGCCCAAAAAAATCTTTCGCTAGATAAAGCAATACAGAAATAAGAATCGCGAACAAAATTCCAAATGCAATTTCTTCCATAATGGCTCAACTTCCTGTCCGAAATTTCTTTGAAAATTTCAATCCAATTGCACAAAAAAAATGGCTCATTAAACAAAGTCCAATGCATGGGAACGCAACGCATCAGCAGCAGCATTCTGTTCTGCCTTCTTCTTTGACGAACCCCTTCCTTGACCAAGTTTATGTCCATTAATACAAACCTGAACCACAAATGATTTATTGTGCTCCGGGCCATTTTCTGCAACTGTTTCATAATCCGGCATGGATGAACATTGTTTTTGAGCAAGTTCTTGCAAATGACTTTTATAATCCTCCATATAAGGCATCTCTTGGGCACTATCAATAATCGGCGACAAATGAGCCAAAACAAACTTGCGAGCTTTGTCAATGCCTTGATCCAGATACAAAGCAGCAATAATCGCTTCCATGGCATCGGCCAGTATGGAGTCTCTATCCCACCCTCGGCTATTGTATTCCCCTTTGCCCATTTGTAGATACGAACCTACCTGAATTTGTCTCGCCCAGGCTGCAAGTATGGATTCACTTACCACATGGCTCTTAATTTTGGCCAGTTCGCCTTCCGTAAACTGAGGAAAATTTTGGAATAAATATTCATTGACCAAAAATCCCAATATCGAATCCCCTAAAAATTCCAGTCTTTCATTGTCTCGACCAATGATATTGGCATTTTTATTGATTTTATTTTGGTGTTCATTCCAATAGGAGCTATGAGTAAAAGCCCTGACAATGAGCTCTTTATTCTGAAACTCCAATTTGTTGAGAATTAAAAAAGGATGGAGATTGTTGAAAATGGTTTGCCAATGTCCACGGGAAGCCTTATTGTTCACTTTTTGTTATCCTATGATTTTTTGCATCATCATATTACCCTTTTTGAGCAAAAAGTATGGATTCGCTTTGGATTGTTCGATCGTTCAATTGTTTAATGTATTAATTATTTGATTGATTGATATTGTTTTTGTTTGTGGAAATAAATTAGCCCCTTATTTATGAATCTAGATTCATAAATAAGGGGACTAAGGAAAAAATTTTAGCTGTGGTCATCGATGTATTTTGATACATCACCAACAGTTTGAATTTTTTCAGCATCTTCATCAGGAATTTCGATACCGAACTCTTCTTCCAAAGCCATTACTAGCTCTACAGTGTCCAAAGAGTCTGCACCTAAATCATCAATAAAAGAAGCTTCTGGTGTAACAGCTGATTCATCAACACCCAACTGCTCTACTATTATTGATTTAACTTTTTCGAAATCTGCCATTTGATTCCTCCTTATTTAATTAAAAAAAATTAGGCCCAGCCGCCATTGATGCTAAGTACTTGACCCGCAACATAAGACGACTCATCAGACGCAAGATACAATACAGCATCCGCTATCTCTTTTGGTTCGCCGCCGCGCCCCATGGGAATGCTTTTCATCATTTCCTCTTGCATTTTTTCAGGAATAGCCGCAGTCATTTCCGTATTAATAAAACCTGGCGCAACCGCGTTTACTCGTACTCCGCGATTGGATACTTCTTTGGCCAATGCCTTTGTAAACCCAATGACACCTGCTTTTGCGGCACAATAGTTAGCTTGTCCCATATTGCCGACAATACCGACTAATGAAGAGATATTTATAATGCTACCACTTTTCTTTTTCATCATGGATTTAGTGAAAACTTCTTGAGTAACATTGAATACACTTTTTAGATTCACATCCATGACCAAATCCCATTGCTCTTCCTTCATCCGCATAAAAAGACCATCTCTGGTGATTCCAGCGTTATTGACCAAAACATCTATCTGGCCAAATTTTTCCAATGATTTAGCAACCAATTCATTTACTTCATCTCTTTTTGAAACATCACACTTCACAGCAATGGCTTTTCTTCCCATGCCTTCAATTTCTTTGGCAGTTGCCTCACTGGCTTCCATATTGATATCCGTAATGATCAAATCCGCGCCTTCCTGTGCCAAACGCAATGCGATTGCTTTGCCAATACCGCGAGCTGATCCGGTAACTAACGCAACTTTTCCTTCTAATCTCATATAAATACTCCTCACAACAAATTTAATTTACCGCTATAAAAAAACAATCATTTTATTTGCGGCAAATATTGGTTTTCAATTTTTCTTCCAATAAGTACTCATTTTTTTAATGAGCCGTTGTGTCAAGAAACAGTTCCCATTTACATACATTTTTCTACGAAATTTATAAAAAAACACTTTTTTTTCTTACTATAGCCAAATATTTAAATATGACCAATAAACTATGTATAACGTTTCAAATTTTCCACGATATGAGAATTGATATCATTGTTGACAGATGCAAAACCTACCCGAATTGCATTTTTCACAGCCCGCGCATTGGAAGAACCATGTCCAATGATCACAACTCCATTCACTCCGAGAAGAGGCACGCCACCATATTCGGCATAATCCATGCGTTTTTTTAGCATTTGAAACGTTGGTTTGAGCAATAATGCGCCGGTTTTGGCGATAGTGCTTTTCATAATGCCGTCCTTCAATAGCTTTATAATAGAACCAGCTACGCCTTCTGAACTTTTTAATACTATATTACCGACAAAACCGTCACAGACTGCGACATCAATACGCCGTCCCATACCAAAAAGATCTCGGCCCTCTACATTTCCAATAAAATCATAAGGCAGTTTTTTCATCTTGGAAAAAGTGTGTTGGACTTGTTCATTGCCCTTTTTATCCTCTTCACCGTTGGACAATAAGCCGATCTTGGGATTCACTATGCCCAATATTTCACGTGTATATACTTCTCCCATCACAGCGAATTGGACCAACCAATCCGCTTTGCAATCCACATTTGCTCCTGCGTCAATCAAAAAAGTTACTCCGCCATCCGCTTTGGGTAAGGGCACGCCCAATGCGGGGCGTTTGACCCATTTTAGCCTGCCCAAATACTGCATCGCGGAAGCTAAGCTTGCTCCTGTATTGCCTGGTGAAAAAAAACCAAATGCCTGCTGATTGGCCACAGCTTGAGCAGCCATTACCACGGATGCTTGTTTTTTTTTGCGCACAGCAATTGCCGGCGCGTCATGCATTGCAATAATATCAGAAGATGCAAGTATTTCTATTTTTTTGCTTTCTTCAGGAAATTGTTTGACTATGGGCTTGACTTCTTTTGGATCACCAACGACCAATATTTCACAATTCAGTTCACGAATTGCCTGGACAATGCCTTGAATAACCGGCTCCGGCCCATAGTCTCCGCTCATTACATCGACAGCAAATCTCATATTAATCTCGTTTTTTGATCTTTATTTTTATCTGAAACAATGATTGTCCATTTATTCTGGGCCAGGTTACATATTATTGATGATTTACTTAATTAATTGGCAAAAAATTGCCCGTACATTGGGTATATACAGCATACTTTTTTTATTGGGTGCTAGCAGCTCTTTCTGCCTTGGACATCTTAAGTTTGGGCATAATGACTACCCTATCCTTGTACCAACCACAGCTATGGCAAACCTGGTGAGGTCGCACACTAATTCCGCAATTTTTGCAAATCACCAGATTGGGCGCAACCATGGCATCATGTGAACGTCTCATTCTGGATCTTGATTTTGATTTTCTTCTTTTTGGTACAGCCATTTTCTTTGCTCCTTCTATTCTTCAGCAATCTTTCAATTTTTCAATAAAATTCTTTTCTTCCGCTCCATTATTTTTAAATGACAATAAATATTTATCAATCACTATCCTTAACAAAGGCCAGTGATTAATAATGGCAATGCGGTATGTACTATATTTATGTAGTTTGCTTATGTACTATTCATATATACTATATTATATGTAGTATTATGCTAATGCTTTTTCTGCTGCTTTTTGCAATCTTTCCGGGGGAAATGGTTTTACAACAAAATCCTTTACTCCCAGCTTAATTGCCCGAGCCAACAATGCTTCTTGCCCCAATGCAGTAACCATAATGACCCGCGCGCTTTTATCCATACCGATTATTTCTTCGGTAGCTTCAATACCGTCTTTCTCGCGCATTGTAATGTCCATTGTTAC
>CAZCVM010000290.1:0-2999 GCA_964501965.1 uncultured Leptospiraceae bacterium
TGTCCGTCAAATAGGCCTTGATGATGGGCGTCAATAGCTCCATTAAGCCAAACCATTTTTCTTTTTGGGCATGGGTTTTCCCTCGGTCCATACACAGACCAGTCCAATAAGCCATGGCCCGCATTCCCTCCAGATAGGCTTTCATCCAAATGAGCATACGTTTTACATCAGGATGGTTTATAATAGGGACTTGCGCGATTTTGGGGTCTCTTTTTTCTTTGACCGGATGCGCACCTTGAGGTCTTTCCTTGGCAAATTTGACTGCGTGCACATAACCGGCACTAGCAATACCCAAACCTTGGATGCCGATATTGAGCCTTTCTTCATTCATCATTGTGAACATGATCGGCGACAATCCTTTGCCGCGTTCCCCTAAAAGCTCGCCCAAAGCTTCACCTTTTTCGCCAAACACTAAAGAACAAGTCGCAGAGCTTTTGATTCCCATTTTGTGCTCTACGCCGGACGCGTGCACACCATTGGAAGTACTTAGAGATAGATCATCATTGATTCTTTGCTTGGGCACGATAAATACGGATATGCCTTTGTAGCCCTGGGGATCGCCTTCGATACGCGCCAATACAGTGTGAATAATGTTGGGCGTAAAGTCATGCTCCCCGCCGGTGATAAAGATTTTTTCTCCTTCGATTTTGTACAAACCCTTGCTTTCATCCACTGGAATGGCTTTGGCCCGCAAATTGCCGAGATCAGAACCAGCTCCTGGCTCTGTCAAACACATAGACCCGGCCCATTCGCCAGTATATAGCTTTTCTAAATATTTTTCTTTTTGTTCTTGTGTACCATAAACTTCAATTATTTTGCCAGCTCCATGGGTTAAAACCGGGTACAAACTAAAAGAACCATTCGCAGCCATAAAAGTCTCATTGCAGGCGGTAAAAAAAGCATGAGGCAGAGCCATACCGCCTACTTCTGTGTCATCCATGGCATTGATCCAGCCGTTTTCCCGAAAAATTTGGTACACTTTGTGGTACATTTGCGGTACTTTGACTTCAGATGTTTCCGGGTTGAATTGAATGCCCTGTTTGTCGCCTTCCACTAAGGTGGGATAAATTTCATTTTCAGCCAAATCCAAAGCTGCTTCCAGCATCTGATCCAATGTTTCTTGGTCATATTCTTCGTAATGTTTGGTTTGGCAGAGTTCTTCAGCCACCTTGAGTTGCTCATTTAAGATAAATTTTTGATCGCGGATATCGATAAATGTATTGGCCATTGATTACTCCTTGGAATTGTGTTAATTTGCTAAGTTTGTTACTTTTTATAAAGAATAGATTGTGGAAACAGTTTTGTTTGCCCCTTATTTGGCAAGAAAATAATCTATTAAATTCCGAAAATTCAAAACACCTGAAACTGATGATCAAAGTTTTTATATCAGTCTACATTTTTGCCAGCGAAAAAGTAATTGGCAGAGTTGTCTCTGGTTTGCTGAGTTAAAATAAAATTTTTTTTTGAAAGTCAAAATTTTTCTTACATTTAATAAAAAACATTTTTTTGCAAATATTTTAAAAATATGTTGCAAAAATAATATAATATAGAGCTAATAGAGCTTAATATATGTTTATATTTTAAGATATATTGTGAATTTTTAGGTTTAAGTTGTGAAAAAATTTTGCGCTGTGGGGTGTTGTATTATGAAAAACAATTATTTGGATGACCAATTGACTATGAAAGATATTCAAATCGAGTGTCATGATGATTTGCAGGCATTAAATCGGCTTTTGACTCGTAAACGTTTGGTGAAGGAAACCTATTTGGGGAGCATTTATTTTGATTCTCCTTATTCTGTTTCTTTGTCCGGCAAATCCGGCGAACTGCGCGTTTTAACTAAAACAGGGCTTGAAAGTGCTCGCGCCATTTGTAAGATTCCCAGGTCATATCAGGCATTGATATCTCCTGAGCTTTTGACAAAAAATCTCAATATCAGATTGCGTGAAACAGACCCATTGGGCAATAAAAAAATCTGCGCAGTCAGCCAGGATGAAGGCAAATCTATTGATGGTTTTATTCCATATCAAAACCATTACCTTTTCCCTAAGCAATGGACTACTATTATTCGGGAAATATTACAGCAATCCGAAGACAGGTTTGACGTAAAAATAAAGAGAAACAGAGGTTATGACTCCATCAAGATCATTTTTCCTGATGAATATGAAATTCAAAAAGAGGACACGATTCGAACCGGCGTGCATTTGCAGGTTCCATGGGTGATCGGCTCATCTGTGGTTTTGTCCAGATTTTATGAAAGATTGGTGTGTTCCAATGGCATGGTCAGAGTAGATTCTAAACATATTGAAAAATTTACTATGTCCCACCATCCAAATAAATATTTACCAGAATTGAGGACATTTATGCATATTGCAACGCAAACGGATAAAAAGGAAATTGTGCCCTTTATTAATATGGCCAAAATGCAAATCGATGAAGCAGAAATGGAATTTATCAAAAAGACGCTCCTAACGGATTTTGATTCTATAAAAAATTTTCATTCAGGAACTTTTTGGGATATGTATAATGTACTTACGCAAGAGGCTGAAAAAACACCTGGTATGCACGGCATAGAAAAAATGAAAAAAACAGGCAAACTGATCCCGCTTTTTGAAAATCAGCAAAATGTTGAGGAGAGAATATGGCAGTTTTTCAAGATAGCTTGATACATCAGCCTAGTGTATCAATAAAAAGACAATCTTTGCGAAAACTGGCCAAGTGATCCATTGATTTTGATAAATTGGGGGGTCAGGATTGGATGGCAGTTTTCATTGGAATATGAAGCTTATTTATTTATCTATCTATCTATACTATCTATACTATCCTTACCCTGGATTTGCAGTTCATGATGCAAAGTGAAACGACCAGTGATGCCGGCATTGTACCAACCATTGCCTGGAAAAAAATCATTTTCAGGATGGGTTGGTCCGGCGCATTCGTGCGGAATTTGGTTGCCCCGTAAAAGCACTTTGCCCTGTGCGCCTGTATAATGAGTGATA
>CAZCVM010000290.1:3009-4138 GCA_964501965.1 uncultured Leptospiraceae bacterium
GAATGTCTGTATTGTGCAGCAGTGGACCGGCAGTATGAAGTATTCTTCGTGGCCGGTGGTACCAGGAAGGAGGTCGCCGCAACGCAATGATCGCCCCAGTATACGGGTCCGCGTATCCTTCCAGCAATGTAAGACTTAAGGTATCAAAAAAAATATCATCTTCTTTTTGCAATGCAGCGTCTCCATTAATGCCAAAACGAAATGTGGTACCCAAAATAGTATGCATTTTTTTGAAGTACAATCGAAAAATAGGATACATAGGAGCAAGTAAAACAAACTGACCAGCAGATAGGAAAAATTTTTTTATTGTCTGGGCCCGGGTCTTTTTTTGAAACAGGGTTTCTTCATGAGAAAAATATTTCATTCCTTGCTTAAATTGACGCGCCCCAAAAAAGATCATGCGAAAAAAAATTCTGTAAAATACAGTTGATTTTGTCATAGTACGCAGCATTTTTTTGCGTGTTATATGCCAAAAACGCTGAGGTGCCACAATATATGTGGGAGCAATTTGTTTGATTTCTGTGAAAGTGCGTCCTGGATTGCCCCAGGTCAACGCAGCTCCCCTGGAAAAAGCCAGCAAAACAAGAGTCCGGTACGAAACATTCCAGGCATTGGATAGCACATAAAATCTATCAAGATGAGTCAGTGGCAGGATCCTGCCCAAAGATTGAACGTTGCTAAGCAAGTTTTTGTAAGTCAATTTGATCCAGCAGATTTTTCCGTTTGTTTGTGTTCGCGGAATCAGGCTCAATGGACTCAAAATATCCAAATTTTTAGTATTTTTTTTTAGTTGGTCTATTTGGCTTTGTTTTAGTAAAAACTTTTTATTTTTTCCCTGGGAAAGTATTTCAGGAAGAAAGAAATTTTTTTTGGAAACAGGTTCTAATGGCCATTGTTTGGAGTTGAAAGAAGCAGGCACAGATTCGACGCAAAGCACAAACCGGTACTTGCGGCTTTTTAGCCCGTGTTTTTTTAGCTCATGCATGAATGCCAATGAAGATACCACAAGAAAACGCGCGTTGCTTTGTTGTATTTGGGAAACGATTGTTGCTGGACTTTGGTCTGCTGCAATGGGAATGGATACTGCGCGATTGTACATCAAGGCAATATCCAGGGTCAAAAGTAATGG